>JBJFGD010000157.1:0-3063 GCA_051892355.1 Acutalibacteraceae bacterium
GTAATCTTCGTTCTGCTAAGAGTATTGCCGTGTATGTTATACTTTATCTTTTCATCTTCGGTTTTCTGGGTACTATTTTTTATAGCGCAGCCGATATGCTGTGCCAGCCGTTGATAATTGCTAAAATGGGCTGGCTTTATTGGTGCCTTATGGGCCTTATTTCAATATTTTTAGGCGTATTCGGAAGTGTGTTTAATACCTATTCTTCGCTTTACGGGGCAAAGGATAATGATTTTTTACTGTCACTGCCCGTGCCTACCTCTCGAATTTTATTGGTTCGGCTGTTCGGCGTATATGCAATGGGACTTATGTATGAACTGATTGTAATTGTTCCTACAATAATTGTTTGGTTTTTGCGCGCACCTTTTTCTTTGAGTGGCTCGATATGCGTAATACTTATTCCGTTTGTTCTGTCGGTGTTTATTCTTGTTCTTTCGGCCGTTCTCGGCTGGGTTGTGGCACTTATTGCAGGGCATCTGAAGCATAAAAATATTATTACTGTATTTATATCGCTTGCTTTTATTGCCGCATATTACTATGTTTACGGAAAAGCTTATTCTATGATGCAGGCACTGATTCAAAACGCCGAGGCAGTAGGAAATAAGATGAAGTCGGCTCTTTATCCGTTTTATCATATGGGTTTAGCAGCCGATGGTAGTTTACTGTCTATGCTGATTTTTACTGTTATAATCGGTGCATTGTTTTTTATTGTTTATTTAGTGCTGTCTTATAGCTTCTTAAAATTAGCAACAACAAATCGCGGTAGTGCTAAAACAAAATACAAAGCTAAAAAGCAGATAAAAAGGTCTGTCAGCAGCGCACTGCTGCAAAAAGAATTTCGCCGTTTTCTGGGAAGTTCTAATTATATGCTAAACTGCGGACTTGGTATAATAATTATGCCGCTTGCGGCAGTAATGCTTGTATGGAAAGCAAGACAACTTCAAGAATTTTTGTCAGTGCCGTTTATACAGAAATATATCTCATTAATTGCGGTAGGGGCAATTTGCCTAATTACAACTATGAACGATATAACTGCTCCGTCTGTGTCGTTAGAAGGCAAAAATTTATGGCTTGTACAGTCTTTTCCCATATCAAGCAAACAGGTATTAACGGCAAAACTAAAGCTGCAACTTATTTTAACGGTTATTCCCGCAATACCGTTGATTATAGCGGTGGAATGGTTAATAAAGCCGAATATGATTTTTGCGGTGCTTATTCCAGTTGTTGCTGTTTTATTTATTGTATTTATGGCGACTTTGGGACTTGTAATTAATCTTAAAATGCCAATTCTTAACTGGACCAGCGAGATAGTGCCTATAAAGCAAAGTTTAGGTGTTATGATTGCGCTGTTTGGGGGTTGGGCTATAATAGCAGCATTTGCTGTTATATATGTTTTTATTAATAATATTTTCAGCCCTTTGACTTATTTGTTTATTATATTTGGGTTATTGCTTTTTGCAAGTTGTATTCTGCTTTACTGGCTATTTACAAGGGGTGCAAAAATATTCAGTAGACTGTAACTGATTATACAGATAACGCAAAATAGAACATAGAAAGGGTTAACTGAATATGAAACCAAATGCAATTGTATATACATCAAATACCGGTTATACGAGTCAATATGCCGCACTGCTTGCTGAAAAAACCGGTATTGCAGTTTATTCTCTTAAAGAAGCAAAAGAAAAACTTTCAAAGAACAGTTCGGTTATTTACCTGGGCTGGCTTATGGCCGGTAGTATAAAAGGTTATAAAAAAGCTCAAAAGCTATTTAATATAGTGGCAGTTTGCGGTGTTGGTATGGGCGCCACAGGCTCGCAAATTCAAGATCTGCAAAAGGTAAATGAGTTGCCGTCATCACTGCCTGTTTTTACTCTGCAGGGCGGTTTTGATTTAAAAAAGCTTCGCGGTGTTTATAAATTAATGATGAAAATTATGGCTAATACTGTCGGTAAAAAATTGACAGATAAGAAAGACCGCACACCCGATGAAGATGATATGCTTGATTTACTTATAAACGGCGGAAACCGTGTAAATGATAAAAATCTTGATTCAGTTTTGAATTGGTATAATATGTTAAAAAACTAAATTATTATTATGTTTATTTATAATACGCACATACAAAAAACTATCAACTTTTGTATGTGCGTATTTTGATTATACATTTTACTTTTTTGTCGTCATATAGAGCAGTATTGACAGATACGGTTTAGCTATTATATTATAAATACATACGGTTAATGTAATAAAAAGGAATTTCCTTTGAAGTTTTGAAATTATGTGTCTGATACATAATCTATAAAATTGACACAACTTGATTAATTTTTAACCTATCGTTTAACGGTAATACCATATATAATACTATTAAGGCGGTGAAAGATATGCTTAGAATGGAGATTGCGTTATTTCTTGTGATGGGCTTTATTGCCTGTGTGTATTTTTCCGCAGGTAGAAAGAGCACGCCGCTTCACAAGACATTTTCTGTCTTGCTGGTCGTTGTGCTGATTCATTTAGGTTTAGACGGTGTTACTGTCTATACGGTACATCATTTAGAGGCTGTACCGAGGTTTTTGAACGATGCTGTTCACAGGCTGTTTTTGGGCAGTATGGTGCTGGTGATTTATCTGTTTTATCAGTATATTGCTATTCTGGTGGAGGAGGAGACGGGGAAGCCTAGGCGTCTGGAGCTGCCTGCCGTTATCTTTTTGGTGGTGGCGCTACTTGGCAATTTTCTGTTGCCACTCTCATACACGGTGACACCTAAGGGAAATTATTCTTCGGGTCCGTATATGATGGTACCTTATGGGGCTGTTGCATTTTATCTGTTGCTGTGTGCTGAACTTTTGACCGCAAACTGGAGAAAGATTGATAAGAAAAAGAAGTTTGCCATTGGCGTTGCACTGCTTATTGAACTTACTGTTTGTGCCATGCAGGGATTAAACCACACTTGGCTCA
Organism: Acutalibacteraceae bacterium; assembly: GCA_051892355.1. Taxonomy (GTDB): domain Bacteria; phylum Bacillota; class Clostridia; order Oscillospirales; family Acutalibacteraceae; genus UBA737. Next base: position 2,953 of record JBJFGD010000157.1, read on the forward strand.
TCAGCGGAATGGGAATTGTACTGATGACGCTCTCGTTCTATCTGACCCTCGAAAACCCCGATATTTTAAGGGCGGAGCTTACGGAGCAGAAGATGTCTATGCTGTATTTAA
>JBJFGD010000158.1:0-3061 GCA_051892355.1 Acutalibacteraceae bacterium
TTTTATTTTTCTACAAACATTACTGCGTAAACACCGGGCCCTACATGAGTGCCGATTGTGGCGCCAACCTGAAGTCGGTCGGCAACAGTATATCCGTTACTTTTTAATTTTTCTTCTAAAGCCTGACTGTTTTCAGTGCCATATGTGTAAAGCGAACACATTGGAAAATCGGGGTCAATATTATGAGATTTTACCTTTTCAAGCAATGTGTTCATTGCACGCTGTTTGCCTAAAGATTTTCCAACAACCTCGACTTTACCGTCAATTACCGTAATAATGGGTTTTATGCCCGCAATCTCGCCTACCGCAGCGCTGGCACGGCTTAATCTGCCACCTTTATAAAGATACTCAAGAGTATCAACACCGGCGTATATTTTTATTTTTGATTTTAACTCTTCACACTTTTTGGCAATTTCATCTGCCTGTAAACCGCTATTTATTAACTTTCGGGCATATGAAGCCAATAATTCTATAAGATGAGTAACGCTGAGCGTATCTATAATGTAAATATCATCGTATTCAACCATTTCTTTTGCCATAAGCGCGCTTTGATAAGTGCCGCTTAAACCCGAAGAAAGACTTAAATAAATAATCTGGTCGCCGTCGGCTTTAGCCTGCTCAAATATTTCAATAAAAGATTGAGGCGACGGCTGCGAAGTGCTTGGAAATTCTTTTGCTGTAAGTAGTTTTTCATAAAATTCATCGCTTGTAATATCAACGCCGCTTTTATATTCAATACCATCTATATTTACGGTAATGGGTACCATATAATCTATAATTCCGTCATTTACACTGCAATCTGCCGATGAGTCAACAAGTATTTTTATCATAATAATATTCCTTTCAAAATATAATAATTTTATTCAAACCTATTTATTTTTGCGGATGCGCCTTATAACCCGCATCAGACAATTTTTCTACTATTTTTATAAAAGTTTCGGCATCTTTTTCGCCTATTATATCGATTATATTTTCTGCCATTTTAAGCGAAGAATTATGCACCGCCAAAAACACATCAAGTTTTTCTTTTACGCACTTTACAAATTTTGTTCTGCGGTCAAGAACTCCCTGTTCAAAAATTATAAGTCCCTGTTTTTCAAGATCAACTAAAGTGCGGTTTACAAGCGATTTTAACATACCCGTTTCTTTTATTATGTCCTGAACAGCGGTCAGCCCTTCACCATCTATTAAATATCTGCTGTAGAGTGTCAGCATAACAATTGCTTCATTATATTTAAGGCCTGTGGTAATTCGACTGTTTTTTACAATGCTTGAAATCTTTACCCAAGACAGTATAATATCATTTTCAAGTACATCTTTTTTTCGCATTAAAGCAACACCTCTTTCACATAAAAAATAGTTCACAATGTGAACTATTTGACATTTTACACTATTTCTATTAAAAAGTCAATATAAAAATATAATCCTCGCGGTTTAACCGCGAGGATTATAAAATTATACTGTTAAAAATCTATTCTATTAATCTGCAAAAATGTGTTTATATCAAACACCTGCAAAGCACTTTGTGATATTACATAAAAATTGTCATTTATATAAATACCTCTGATATCGGTCATTGCGTAATAATTATAGCTATCACTTACCGTAAGTGCCGCCTTGCGTTCAAAGCTTTCACCTGTGTACTCATAAATCAAATACTTAATATTACTGTAATTGTCGGTAGCCGCAAAACCTATAATATTTTTATCAGGTGACACCAGCATAGCTTTATGGTCACTTAAAGCCGGCGAATAAACATAATTTTCAAGCACGGTTTTGTCATCTTCGGTTACATTTGCTTTATCTGTTATATTAAACATCGAAAGCTTTAAACCGCCTGTTCTGCCGGTTTTCTCATCAGCATCCATTCCGAAGCCTAAAAGCAGATTGTCGGTATACGGATACATATATGCCGAAAAGCCGGGTATTTTAAGCGCGCCTAAAATTTTAGGATTTTTAGGGTCTGATAAATCTACGCTGAAAAGCGGGTCGGTTTGGCGGAAGGTAACAAAATATGCCGTATCACCCATAAAGCGTACCGAATAAACACGCTCGCCTTGTGCTAAATCTTTAATTTCGCCAACAGGCTTTAAATCTTTGTCAAGCACTGTAAGACGCGCCGAGGTTTCATTGCTGTATGTTACAATAGTTTTTTCCGTGTTTTCAAACCTTTGCTCGGTTTTCTTTTGTGTGGAAACAGTAGTTACAAATCTGAAATAGCCGTTATATTCATCAATATAAAACTGATTGTCAAGTGTGCCTTCTACTTCGCCTGAGGTTTTGTACTCGATTTTTCCGTCCGCTATTTCAAGGCGTGATACCGTTGTATTTACCAAAGAAATTTCTTCGGCGTTTTCGTCAGCTTCACTGTATGATGTATCGGCTAATACTATATTACCCTGACTGCAATATATGTTGTCGGCGCCGCCAAGCAGGCTTGCGGTGTCACACAAAGTACCGTCTTTGTAGTTAAACGCAGATATTACGGTATAGCGGTTAGAATATTCCTCTTTATTATATTTATATATTCTGTCGGCAGGAACTGTTTTGCACTCACCGTCAGTTTCAATTGTCGGTACAAAGGTTGACGGGTCGTCTTTTTCTATTTGACTTAAATTTATTGAACTGTTTGATATTAAATAAATGTAATCGCCGACCATTCGTGCAGAATTATAATAACCGTCCTGACAGCTCTCACTCACAAGTTTTGGTGAGGCGGGGTCGCTTATATCATATACCATAATCAAAACAGATTGCTGATCGCCGCTGTAATAATCGGTTTTCATAAGCACCAATCGGTCTTGCTTTAAAAACATTTCGCCAAACAAATCACCCTTTGCGCCGGGCAACTCGGTGCTGCTTAAAAGAGCAGATTTTTCGCCGTTTGCAGTAAATATATTTAGCTGTGTATCGTTTATATAATATATATACTTTCCGTCGGTTTTTACAATGTCGGCTTCGCCGACGCCCTCAACCTGTTCGGTAGTGTTTGAAAAATCATCTTTTGACATATCGTCGCTTTCGGCGGCATCTTTGTTTGCTGTGCCGCCCGCCGCCGCAG
>JBJFGD010000159.1:0-3061 GCA_051892355.1 Acutalibacteraceae bacterium
GGCGTACCGTTTTTCTCAATTTCAGGTTCTGACTTTGTTGAAATGTTTGTAGGTGTAGGCGCTTCGCGTGTGCGCGATCTTTTTGGCGAGGCAAAAAAGAATGCTCCTGCAATAATTTTCATTGATGAAATTGATGCCGTTGGACGACAGCGCGGCGCAGGACTTGGCGGCGGTCATGATGAACGCGAGCAAACCCTTAACCAGTTGCTTGTTGAAATGGACGGCTTTGGTGCTAACGAGGGCGTTATAGTTATGGCGGCAACAAACCGCCCCGACATACTTGATAAAGCATTGTTAAGACCAGGTCGTTTTGACCGTCAGATTACCGTTAATTACCCCGATGTTAAGGGCAGAGAAGAAATACTAAAGGTTCATTCACGAGGAAAGCCTCTGGGCCCCGATGTTAACCTTGCTACAATTGCAAAATCTACCTCGGGCTTTACAGGTGCCGACCTTGAAAATCTGCTTAACGAAGCAGCGCTTTTGGCAGTTCGTCACGGTAAAAAGGCTATCACACAAGAAGAAATTGAAGAGGCTACCATTAAAGTAGTTATGGGTACCGAAAAGAAATCACATAAGGTTCGCGAAAAAGATAAGATGGTAACATCTTATCATGAAGCGGGTCACGCAATTGTTTCTTATTTCTTACCAACGCAAGATCCGGTGCATCAGATTTCAATTATTCCGCGCGGTATGGCGGCAGGCTATACAATGTATCTGCCAACCGAAGAAAAAGGTCATACCAGTAAAAATCAGATTTTAGAGCAGATCTGCTCACTTTTGGGCGGCCGTGCCGCAGAACAGCTTACTCAAGATGATGTTTGCACAGGCGCTTCAAATGATATTCAGCGAGCTACCGAATTAGCAAGAAAAATGGTTACTCGTTTCGGTATGAGCGACAAGTTAGGTCTTGTTGTGTACGGCGATGACCATAATGAAGTGTTCTTGGGCAGAGATTTCTCTTCTACACCTAACTATTCAGAAAAGACTGCTGCTACCATTGATGATGAAATTGAAAATGTTGTTATGCAACAGTATGCAAAGGCTATTGAACTTTTGAAGGGCGCAATGCCAAAGCTTCATGAAGTTGCAAAAATACTGTTTGAAAATGAAAAGATTTCTGGCGACGAATTCCGTGCAATAATGCAACAGGGTGATTGCTGATAGCTTATTTAAATTTAATAATTTAAAATACCGATTGACAAACCAATCGGTATTTTTTATAATTGCTTATATGTAAATATATTTTATTTTTGGGGGTAAAAATGGCGTTTAGTTCAAAAGTTGTATCATCACTCGAAAAATGTTTTTTAACTTCTGATATAGATAAGTTCACCGAACTTAAAGAAGAAAAAATCTTTAAAAACCAAAAATTTTCTTTTCAAATTTTTTGCCACTATCAAGATGGTTGGCAATTTGCATTAAAGCCTGTAATTGAGGGCGATCTTGCCGATTATATCACGGTTAGTGAAGTAGTTAATATTCCGTCAGAACTGCCTACATATCCAAATTGCAGCGATATGCCCGAAGTGCATGAACCGGGGCTTTATCCTGACCTTTTGCGTCCGCTTAAATATGAAGGCGCTTTGCGTTTTCATTCTTGTCAAAGCCGTGCTTTATGGTTTGACCTTGACCCCAAATGCCAGATAACAGGCGAACATACAGTAAAGATTAAACTTATGTATGTTCAAATGACCAGCAAGGGACTTACTCTTACTGATGAAATTATGGCAGAGCACGAAATTAAAATTGATATTAAAGATGTGGCAATACCTGAACAAGAGCTTAAATTTACCCAGTGGTTTTATGCCGACTGTCTTGCCGACTATTATAATGTAGAGGTATTCAGTGACCGTCATTTTGAAATTTGTGAAAACTTTGCGCGCACTGCCGTAGAAAATGGCAGAAATATGCTTATGCTGCCACTGCTTACATACGCGCTTGATACACATTGGGGCGGCGAGCGAACCACGGTTCAGCTTATAGATGTTTATAAAGACGGCAACAATTATACCTTTGGTTATGATAATCTTGACCGATGGCTTGATATGTGCAACTGCATCGGTGTAAAATATTATGAGGTATCTCCGTTCTTTTCACAGTGGGGTGCAGACAGCACACCAAAGGTTGTAGCAACTGTAGACGGCAAAAAGAAAACTGTTTTCGGTTGGGGCACAAACCCCGTATCGGTAGAATACAACACCTTTATCCGCGCATTTATAACAGGTTTTCTTAATCATATGAAAGCGCGCGGTGAGGATCAAAAATGTTGGTTCCACATATCTGATGAGCCGATTACCGAACAACTTGAACAGTATAAAGCCGTAAGAAACTCTATCTCTGATTTGTTAGAAGATTACAATGTTATGGATGCTATTTCACATTACGAATTTTATGAGATGGGCATTATCAAAACACCCGTTCCCAAAACTATGGATATAGAGCCTTTCCTTGAAAACAATGTGCCAGACCTTTGGTGCTATTACTGCGGCAGTCAGTGTGACGGGGTTAGCAACTGTCATTTTGCAATGCCGCTTGCTCGCGTGCGCTCAATTGGTATGCAGATGTATAAATACAACATCAAGGGCTTTTTGCATTGGGGTTATAATTATTATAACAATCAGTTTTCTTATGATCGTTTAGATCCGTTTGCAAATTCAGACGGCGAAAGCTTTGCCGCAAGCGGTGATACATATATGGTATACCCCGCACCTGACGGCACCGCTTGGGAATCTACCCGCTTGCGTGCTTTGTATGAGGGTATGGAGGATATGCGTGTAATGAGCCTTGCCGAAACCCTTTGCGGAAAAGAAAAGGTGATAGCAGCTATTGAAAATCTTTGCGGTGAGGTTAAGTTTAACAGGTGCGTAAATGATGCCAACCTTATGCTAAAAATACGCAGAACAGTAAATCAAATGGTGTTTGATTCAATGAATTTATAATTAAAAACAAGACTCTGCTTTAAATTTAAAGCAGAGTCTTGTTTTTTATATATTTTTAATCTGAGCTTGATGCCTGCTGTTCCATAAGCTGGTCTTTGGTAATAAGCACTTGACGGGGT
>JBJFGD010000160.1:0-12489 GCA_051892355.1 Acutalibacteraceae bacterium
ATACTTTTGCAGTTCATGACGGCCGCAAGCATGTGCCCGTATATGTAACTGAGGATATGGTTGGTCACAAGCTCGGTGAGTTTGCTCCTACAAGAACCTTCAAGGGTCACGCCGGTTCAAAAACTACCGGTAAGTAAGCGGCCGAAAGGAGAGTTAACTATGGAAGCAAGGGCTACATTAAAATATGCCCGTATTTCACCCCGTAAGGTGAAGATCGTTTTGGACTTAATCCGAAACCAAGATGCTGAAAAAGCTATGGCTATACTCAAATTCACTCCTAAATCCGCTTGTGAATATTTAGAGAAGCTGCTCCATTCAGCAATGGCAAATGCTCAAGAAAAAAATATGGATATGGCACGCCTTTATGTTGCAGAATGCTTGGTTTGCCCCGGACCTACTCTTAAGAGAATTCGTCCGAAGGATCACGGCCGCGCACACCGCATCTTAAAGAGAACAAGCCATATGACAATCGTTCTTAAAGAACGCGACGCATAAGAAAGGGAGGTTAAGTTATGGGTCAGAAAGTTAATCCGCACGGTTATCGTGTAGGCGTTATCAAAAACTGGGACTCACGTTGGTTTGCCAATGACAGCACTTTCGGTGATACATTGGTTGAGGACTACAACCTCCGTAAATACCTCAAGAAAACTCTTTTCTCTGCAGGTATTGCTAAAATCGAAATCGAACGTGATGACAAGCGTGTAAGATTGCACATTCACTGTGCAAAACCCGGTATGGTAATCGGTCGCAACGGCGCTGAAATCGAGAAACTTAAGACAACATGTCAAAATATGCTCGGCAAGCCCGTAATAATCAACATTGTTGAAATTAAAAACCCCGATGCCAATGCACAGCTTGTTGCAGAAAACATCGCAGCACAGCTTGAAAAGCGTGTATCTTTCCGCCGTGCAATGAAGCTCTCAATCGGCAGAGCAATGCGCCTTGGCGTTAAAGGTATCAAAACACAGGTTTCAGGCCGTTTAGGCGGTGCAGAAATCGCAAGAAGCGAACAGTATCACGAAGGTACTATTCCGCTTCAAACTCTTAGAGCAGACATTGACTACGGTTTTGCCGAGGCTAATACAACCTACGGTATCATCGGCGTTAAGGTTTGGATCTACAAGGGCGAAGTTCTTAACGAGAACCGCCGCACAAATAAAAGACAAGGAGGTTCACGCTAATGTTAATGCCTAAGCGTGTTAAATACCGTCGTGTTCAGCGCGGTCGTTTGACCGGTGCTGCATCTCGCGGTACAACCGTAACACATGGTGATTTCGGTCTTCAGGCAACAGAGCCTGCGTGGATCACCTCAAACCAGATAGAAGCTGCCCGTATTGCTATGACTCGTTATATTAAGCGTGGCGGTAAGGTTTGGATAAAAATATTCCCTGATAAGCCAATAACTGAAAAACCTGCTGAAACTCGAATGGGTTCAGGTAAAGGTTCTCCCGAATATTGGGTAGCAGTTGTTAAACCCGGTCGCGTAATGTTTGAAATCGGCGGCGTATCTGAGGAACTCGCTCGCGAGGCTATGCGTCTTGCAGCAAACAAACTTCCTATTAAATGTAAGTTTGTAACCAAAGAGATGGGTGGTGAGCAGTAATGAATGCAAAGGAAATTAGAGAATTATCCGTAGCCGAGCTTAATGAAAAATTGGCTGACTTAAAGGACGAACTTTACAAGCTCCGTTTCCAGCATGCCATTAATCAGCTCGACAACCCCATGCGCATTACAGCTGTTAAAAAAGACATCGCTCGCGTACAGACCATCATTCGCGAAGCAGAACTTAAAGACAGCGCTAACGCTTAAGGGAGGTAAACTGGAATGAGCGAAAGAAACCTTCGTAAAACAAGAGTGGGTAAGGTTGTAAGCGACAAAATGGATAAAACCGTTGTAGTTGCTATTGAAGACAATGTTAAGCATCCACTCTATAAGAAGATTATCAAAAACACAATCAGACTTAAGGCTCATGATGAGAACAACTCTTGTGGCGTTGGCGACAGAGTACTCATTATGGAAACGAGACCTCTCTCAAAGGATAAGAGATGGCGCGTTGCCGAAATAATCGAAAAGGCTAAGTAGTCTACAAGGAGGAAACCACTGTGATACAACAACAGAGTTACCTCAAGGTTGCCGACAATACCGGTGCTAAAGAAATTATGTGCATCCGTGTTCTTGGAGGCTCCAAAAGGAGGTATGCCAACATCGGTGATGTTATCGTTGCTTCTGTTAAAAAGGCTGCACCCGGCGGTACAGTTAAGAAGGGCGATGTTGTAAAGGCTGTTGTAGTTCGTTCTGCAAAAGGTCTTCGCCGTAATGATGGCACATACATTAGATTTGACGAAAATGCGGCTGTTATTATCCGTGATGATAAAAACCCCAGAGGTACCCGTATTTTTGGACCGGTAGCCCGTGAGCTTCGTGAGAAAGATTATACAAAGATTCTTTCTCTTGCTCCGGAAGTACTTTAATGGGAGGTAAATGGAATATGAGTAAACTTCACATTAAAACCGGTGATACTGTAGTTCTCCTTACAGGAGATGCTAAGGACCGCAAGAAAACCGGTAAGGTTCTTGAGGTTAGCCCAAGCGAGGGCAAGGTTATTGTTGAAGGTATTAACAAGGTTAAAAAACATGTTAAGCCTCGCAAGGCCGGTGACCCATCGGGCATAATCGAAACTGAAGGCGCTATCTACGCTTGCAAAGTACAGGTAGTTTGCCCCAAGTGCAATAAGCCAACACGCGTTGGTACAAAAATCAACGAAGACGGCTCAAAAAATCGCGTTTGCAAAAAATGCGGAGAAACTTTTTAAGAGATAAGGAGGACATGACTAATGTCAACGCTTGGAAACGAATATAAAAATTCGATTGCTCCTGCATTGATGACCAAATTTGGCTATAAGAGCGTCATGCAGATTCCGAAGCTCGAAAAGGTTGTTATCAATGTAGGTTGCGGTGAGGCAAAGGATAACGCAAAGGTTATCGATGCCGCAATCGCAGATTTAGGTTTAATCACCGGTCAGAAGGCTGTACCCTGCCGTGCAAAGAAGTCTGTTGCTAACTTTAAACTTCGTGCAGGTATGCCAATCGGTGCAAAGGTTACACTTCGCGGTGAAAAAATGTATGAATTTGTCGACAGACTCTTTAATGCAGCACTTCCGCGTGTTCGCGACTTCAGAGGCATCAACCCCAACTCTTTTGATGGCCGTGGCAACTATGCTATGGGCGTTAAAGAACAGTTGATTTTCCCTGAAATTGAATATGATAAAATCGACAAGGTGCGCGGTATGGACATTATGTTTGTTACAACCGCTAAGACAGATGAAGAAGCTCGTGAGCTTTTAACACTTATGGGCGCACCGTTTGCGAAGTAAGGAGTAAGGAATTATGGCTAAAACATCTATGAAAGTTAAGCAGGCTCGCCCCGCTAAGTTTTCTACAAGACAGTACAACAGATGCAAAATCTGTGGCCGCCCACATGCTTATCTTCGCAAGTACGGCATCTGCCGTATATGCTTCAGAGAACTTGCTTACAAAGGCGAGATCCCCGGAGTTAAGAAGGCAAGCTGGTAAGGCGAGAATAGCTTAAGGAGGTTTACGGTATGCAAATCACCGATACAATAGCTGATATGCTTACAAGAATTCGTAACGCATCTGCAGCAAAACATGATTCGGTAGATGTACCGGCGTCCAAAGTAAAGAAGGCAATTGCCCAGATTTTGCTTGACGAGGGTTACATCAGCAGCTTTACCGTTGAAGAAGACGGTAAGCAGGGTATAATTCACATTGTTTTGAAGTATGGCCCAAATAAAGCACAGACCATCACAGGCATTCGCCGTGTATCAAAACCCGGTCTGCGCATCTACACAAATGTAGAGGATATGCCAAAGGTTATGAAAGGCCTTGGCATAGCAATCCTTTCCACCTCTAAGGGAATTATGACAGACAAGGCTGCACGCAAAGCCAATGTTGGCGGCGAAGTGCTTGCATATGTTTGGTAAGGAGGTGCGATGGAATGTCAAGAATAGGTAAAAAACCTATCACAATACCTGCAGGTGTTGAAATTAAGCTTGACGGCAACACTGTTACCGTTAAGGGCGCAAAGGGTGAGCTTAGCTACACTCATAACGCTGACATCACCGTTGCAGTTGAGGGCAATGAGATAATTGTTACCCGCCCCAGTGACAACAAGGAGCACCGTTCTTTACACGGTCTTACAAGAACACTTATCGCCAATATGGTTACAGGTGTTACAGAAGGTTATTCTAAAACACTTGATATCAACGGCGTAGGTTACCGTGCTCAAAAACAGGGCAACAACCTTGTTATGAACTTGGGTTATTCACATCAGGTAATTGTTCCTGAAGTTGAAGGCATAAAAATTGATGTGCCGTCTGCTAACCAAATAGTTATCAGCGGTGCAGATAAGCAGTTGGTTGGCCAGTTCGCAGCCGATGTTCGCAAGAAGAGACCCCCCGAACCATATAAGGGTAAGGGTATTAAGTACTCTGATGAGCACATCCGCCGCAAAGAAGGTAAGGCCGCTAAGGGCTCTAAGAAGTAATAAAGGAGTGTATGAAACATGGTTAGCAAACCTAACAGTAATCAGGCTAGACTTAAGCGCCATGCCCGCGTTCGTTCTAAAATAAGCGGCACCGCTGAATGTCCCCGTCTTGATGTATTCCGCTCCAACAGCAATATATATGCCCAGCTTATCGATGATGTAAATGGCGTTACACTCGCTGCAGCCGCTTCAAACGAAAAAGACTTCGATTTAAACGGCGGTAATTGCGAAGGTGCACGCAAGGTTGGACAGTTAATCGCTGAACGCGCTGCTGCTAAGGGTATCTCAGAGGTTGTTTTTGACCGTGGCGGATACATTTATCACGGCCGTGTCAAGGAGCTTGCCGAAGGTGCCCGCGAGGGCGGCCTCAAGTTCTAAGAAGGAGGAGGAATACTTTTGGCTACAAATATTGACGCATCAACATTAGATTTACAGGAACGCGTAGTTTCTATAAACCGTGTATCCAAAACCGTTAAGGGCGGACGCATTATGAAGTTCTCTGCTCTTGTTGTTGTAGGCGACGGCAACGGTATCGTAGGTTACGGCCTCGGTAAAGCCGGTGAAGTTCCGGACGCTATACGCAAAGGTATAGAGGATGCAAAGAAAAACCTTATAAAGGTTTCACTTAAGGGTACTACTATCCCTCACGAAATTATTGGAGAATTCGGTGCAGGCCGCGTGCTTCTTAAGCCCGCTGCAACCGGTACCGGTGTTATCGCCGGCGGCGCTGTTCGTGCCGTTGTTGAAATGGTAGGTATTAAAGATATCCGTACAAAGGCACTTCGTTCTAATAATCCGTGCAATGTAGTTCGTGCAACAGTTGCAGGCCTTGCAGCTCTTCGTGATGCAAGCCAGGTTGCTGCAGTTCGTGGCAAAGATGTTAAGGAAATTATAGGTTAAGGAGGAGCAGCACTATGGCAACAAAGAAAAAGGCTGCCGGCCTTACTGTAAAACTCGTAAAGAGCACAATCGGTTCTAAAAAAGACCAGATTGCAACAGTAGAATCTTTAGGTCTTCATAAGGTTGGCGATGTTAAGGTTCAGCCTGACAACGCCCAGACCAGAGGTAAAATCAACAAGGTGTCACATCTTGTAAAAATAATTGAAGGCTAAAGGATTTTGCACGGCGGTAGGTAAAATCCTAACCGCTAATTAAGCAAGGAGGTGCGAACAATGAAATTGCATGAATTATCTCCCGCTATGGGCTCAACAAAAGAGTCAAAGCGCATAGGCAGAGGTCATGGTTCCGGCAACGGTAAAACAGCCGGAAAAGGTCACAAAGGTCAGAAGGCTCGTGCCGGTCACGGTATGAGAATTGGCTTTGAGGGTGGTCAGATGCCTCTTCAAAGACGCGTACCTAAGCGTGGCTTTAACAACATTTTTGCCGAAGAGTGGGTTGCAATCAATGTAGCTGCCCTTGAAGTATTTGAGGATGGCGCTACAGTTGATGCCGCTGCTTTGGTAGAAAAAAATATTATCAAAAAGGCTGATAAGCCTGTAAAAGTTCTTGGTAACGGCAAGCTTACAAAAAAGCTTACAGTTAACCTCAACGCTTTTTCTGCATCTGCTGCAGAAAAGATTAACGCAGTTGGCGGAAAGGCAGAGGTGATCTGAGAATGTTGGAAACCCTAAAAAACGCGTGGAAGGTAAAAGAAATTCGCAATAAAATTCTTTTCACCATCTTTATTATCGCAATTTTCCGCATTGGCTCAGTTATCCCTGTTCCATATATCGACGTTGCGGCTTTAAAGTCGAGCGGTACAACAAATGAATTTTTCAGTTATCTGTCTATTTTGACAGGTGGCGGCTTGGAATACGGCGCTATTTTCGCTATGTCGATTACTCCGTATATCAATGCTTCGATTATAATTCAGTTGCTTTGTGTAGCAATTCCTTACCTTGAGCGTCTTTCAAAAGAGGGCGAAGAAGGTCAAAAGAAATTGGCTTCAATCACCCGCTACACCACAGTAGTTTTGGCGCTTATACAAGGTGTTGCTTACTTCTTTTATCTTAAAGCAGGCAATTATCTTAGCGTTACAAAGGGCATTTGGTTTGCTGCAATCGTTATAGTATTGTCGTTTGCCGCAGGTTCTGCTATTGTAATGTGGCTTGGTGAGCAGATTGATGTTAAGGGCATAGGTAACGGTATTTCAATACTGCTTTTTGCCGGTATTATCTCTCGCGGTCCGCAGGCATTCCAAGCTTTGTGGTATTACTGGAAAGAGTTAGATCGTTATTTTGCAGTTATCGCTATCGTTATTGCGTTCTTGCTCATCATTGCATTTATCGTATGGATGACCAATGCAGAGCGTCGAATTCCCGTTCAGTATGCAAAGCGTGTTGTTGGCAATAAGATGTACGGCGGTCAAAACACTCATATTCCGATCAAGGTTAATATGTCAGGTGTTATGCCCGTAATCTTCGCTTCATCAATATTGATGCTGCCTACAATGATACTTAGCTTTATGAGTGATACAACCACTTCATTTGCTAAAGCATTGTCACTTTTCAGCACTCGAGGCGCTTTCTACGCAGTGGTTTACTTTATAATGATTATTGCATTTGCATACTTTTATGCAACAATTCAGTTTAATCCCGTAGAAATGGCTAACAACCTTCGTAAAAACGGCGGTGCAATACCCGGTATTCGCCCGGGTAAACCCACTTCTGATTTTATTTCAAAAATCTTGTCAAGAATAACCTTGATGGGTGCGCTTTTCTTAAGCGTTATCGCAATCCTTCCTATAGTTATAGGTTCTGTCGGCGGAATAAACATTTCTCTCGGCGGTACATCTGTACTCATTATGGTAGGTGTTGCACTTGACACAGTTCAAAATCTTGAATCTCAAATGATGATGCGTCATTATAAGGGATTTTTAGATTGATAATTTAAAGGAGTATTAAAATGAAGCTCATTCTTTTAGGAGCCCCAGGTGCCGGAAAAGGTACGCAGGCAGAGATTATCTCTGAAAGATATAATATTCCTACCATCTCTACCGGCAACATAATTCGTGCTGCACTTAAAAACGGTACAGAGATGGGTATTAAGGCTAAAGCTTATATTGAAAACGGTAAGTTAGTTCCCGATGATGTCGTTATCGGCATTATCAAGGAACGCCTTGCCGAACCTGACTGCAAGGAAGGCTTTATTCTTGATGGTTTCCCCCGCACAATTCCACAGGCAGAAGCGCTTGATGATATGGGTATTGCTATTGATGCGGCACTCTCAATTGAAGTTGCAGACAGCGAAATAGTAAAACGGATGTCAGGCAGACGCGTGTGTGAAAAATGCGGTGCAAGCTATCATACCGAATTTAAAAAGCCTACTAAACAGGATGTTTGCGATGCTTGCGGCGGCAAGCTTGTAATTCGTAAAGACGATGAACCCGCAACAGTTCTTGAAAGACTTAAAGTTTATCATGAACAAACCGAGCCGCTTAAAAATTATTACGAGGCTGCCGGTAGATTGCTTACGGTTGAAGGTCAAGACGATATAAATGATACTACCGCCCTTGTGCTGAAAGCTCTTTCGGAGATATAAGCTATGATAGTTCTTAAAACCGGCCGCGAGCTTAAGGTAATGCGAGAAGCTTGCAGAATATCGGCCGAAGCATTAAGATTAGCAGGCAATGCGGTGCAACCCGGCGTTACAACCGCCGAGATTGACAGAATAGCCGAAAAATATATTTTAAGTCAGGGCGCAGTTCCTAATTTTAAAAATTATCAAGGCTATCCTGCAACCGCATGTATATCTATCAACAACGAGGTAATTCACGGCATACCGTCAAAAAAACGCGTGCTTAAGTCGGGTGATATTGTTTCAATCGACTTAGGTGCAAAGTTTGACGGTTATCACGGTGACAATGCCGCCACTTTTGCTTGCGGAGAAATATCTGAAGAAGCAAAGCGGCTGATGGATACCACTCGCGAAAGCCTTTATGAAGGCATAGCTGCAGCGGTATCCGGCGGCAGGTTGGGTGATATCGGTCATGCTATACAGCAGTATGTCGAGCAGAGGGGATATTCCGTAGTTCGTCAATTTGTCGGTCACGGAGTAGGCACACAGTTGCATGAAGCCCCTGAAGTACCCAATTATGGCACCCCCGGCAGGGGAATCCGCCTGATGTCGGGCATGACACTTGCAATAGAGCCTATGGTAAACGCAGGGCACTATGATGTAAAGGTAATGCCTGACGGCTGGACAGTGCTTACAAAAGACGGTTCACTTTCAGCCCATTTCGAGCATACAATAGTAATCACGCCTGACGGTCCTCAGATTTTAACAAAACCTTGAGGTGCAATATGGTAGGAAGAATTGTCTACTCGGCTGCAGGTCGAGACCGAAATAAGATAATGGTAATAGTAAAAGAGACCGAAAACTATCTGTTAGTGTGTGACGGAAAAGAACGGCAGGTTGAGCGCCCAAAGCGTAAGAACCCGAAGCATCTGCGCTTTACCAATACTTATCTCAAGCCACACCAGTTTGAAACAAACCGCGCACTGCGCAAATCAATTAAAGAATTTAGCGCCGGCGGTCATGAGGAGGAAATGTAATGTCAAAATCGGATATGATTGAATTAGAAGGTACCGTTGTTGAGGCAATGCCTAACGCAATGTTCAAGGTAGAAATTCAAGGCGGACATCAGATATTAGCCCATATTTCAGGTAAATTGCGTATGAATTTCATCCGCATTCTTCCCGGAGATAAGGTTACAGTCGAAATGTCGCCGTACGATCTGTCAAAAGGGCGCATTACCTGGCGTTCAAAATAATTGACAGTAAATAGTGTGACTTAAAAAGTCATACCCCTAAATTTTAAGGAGGTAAAATCCAAATGAAAGTCAGACCTTCTGTAAAAAAGATTTGCGAAAAATGCAAAATCATTAAGCGCAAGGGTAAAATCATGGTAATCTGTGAAAACCCCAAGCACAAGCAGCGTCAGGGTTAATTTTCCCTGATCGTCGCAATTAGAAATATGGAGGTGCTTTGATAAATGGCACGTATTGCTGGTGTTGACCTTCCTAATAATAAGCGAGTTGAAATAGGACTTACTTATATTTACGGCATAGGTCTTACAACATCTAAAAAAATCCTTGCAGATACAGGCATCAATCCTGATGTTCGTGTTAAGGATTTAACAGAAGAAGATATTTCCAAACTGCGTGAGTATATCGACCACAACCTTCAGGTAGAAGGTGACCGTCGCCGTACCGTTGCATTGGATATAAAGAGACTTATTGAAATTGGAAGCTATCGCGGTCTTCGTCACCGTAAAGGTTTGCCTGTAAGAGGCCAGCGTTCTAAAACTAACGCTCGTACTCGCAAGGGTCCGAAGAGAACCGTAGCTAACAAGAAGAAATAAGTAGGAGGTAAACTTTAATGGCTACTGCTAAAAAAGCGACCCGTCGTCGTCGCGAAAAGAAAAATATTGAGCGTGGTGCAGCCCATATCCAGTCGACCTTCAACAACACAATAGTTACCATTACCGATACACAGGGTAATGCTCTTTCATGGGCATCTGCCGGTGAACTTGGTTTCCGTGGTTCTAAAAAGTCTACTCCTTTCGCAGCACAAAGCGCCGCTGAAATGGCTGCAAAAGCTGCTATGGAGCACGGTCTTAAAACTGTTGAAGTTTATGTTAAAGGACCGGGTGCAGGTCGTGAAGCTGCTATCCGCGCATTGCAGTCTGTAGGTCTTGAGGTTTCGATGATTAAAGATGTAACCCCGATTCCTCACAACGGCTGTCGTCCTCCCAAGAGAAGACGCGTATAATAAAAAACAGGCAACTTTTGTTGCGCAATAATTTGGAGGTGTAACAGATGGCAAGATATACCGGTGCAGTTTGCAGACTTTGCCGCCGTGAGGGTCAAAAATTGTTCCTCAAAGGTGAGCGCTGCTATTCTGATAAATGTTCTGTAGGTATCCGTGGTTATGCACCCGGACAGCACGGACAGGGTAGAAAGAAGTCATCCGAATATGGTTTGCAGCTTCGTGCTAAGCAGACCGCAAGACGTTTTTACGGCGTTCAAGAAAACCAGTTCCATCATTATTTTGAGGTTGCTGAAAGAAAACCCGGTGTTACCGGTGATAACCTTTTAAAAATTCTTGAAAGCCGCCTTGACAATGTAGTTTACAGAGTAGGCTTTGCTTCTTCTCGTGCAGAAGCTCGTCAGCTTGTAGGCCACGGTCATTTTGAAGTTAACGGTAAGCGCGTTGACATCGCTTCATACCTTCTTAAGGCAGGCGATGAAATCGCTATCTGTGAAAAAGCAAAGGGCAGCGATAAAATCAAGGCTGTCGTTGAAGCAAACGGCGCAAGACCTGTTCCCGAATGGATCAGCGTTGACCGCGAAAAGCTTACTGCTAAGATTTTAAGCCTTCCCACCCGTGAGCAGATTGAAGCTCCGGTTGAAGAACAGCTTATCGTCGAATTCTATTCAAGATAATAATTTTTGTTATCTTATGTTTTGTCCACCGCATCGGGGCATAACTTATCTAAAAATTTGCGATGCGGAGAAACGGAGCTTTTAAATGATAGAGATTGAAAAGCCCAGAATTGAAACGCTTGAACTTTCAGCAGACGGAAAGTACGGAAAATTCGTTATGGAACCGTTAGAGCGTGGATATGCAATTACACTTGGCAACAGCTTAAGAAGAGTTTTACTTTCTACTTTGCCTGGTTCTGCAATCACCAATGTTAAAATTGACGGTGTTGTTCATGAATTTTCTACCATTCCGGGCGTAAAAGAAGATGTTACAGAGATAGTTCTAAACCTTAAAGGACTTATCACTAAACTTCATACTGATTCTGCCAAGAGTATATATATTGAAGCAGAGGGCCCGTGTGTGCTTACCGCAGCATCAATCAAGAATGATTTCGAGGTAGAAATTCTTAATCCGGATATGTATATCGCAACTCTTGACGAGGGTGCCAAGCTTAATATGGAGATGACACTCGAAAAGGGCAGAGGTTATGTATCTGCAGAGCAGAATAAGCCGGCTCAGAATATAATCGGTGTTATTCCGATTGATTCTATCTACACTCCGGTTTTGAAGGCAAACTTTAATGTTGACAACACCCGTGTAGGTAATGTTGTTGACAAAAACAAGCTTACTCTTGAGGTTTGGACCAATGGCTCAATAAAGGCTGACGAGGCAGTTTCTATGTCTGCTAAAATTCTTATTGAGCACTTTGAACTGTTCCTTAACCTTGCAGAGAATGTAAGTGATACCGAAAGCATTATGGCAGAAAAAAGCGATAATACCAAAGAAAAGGTTCTTGACCTCACCATTGATGAGCTTGACCTTTCTGTTCGTAGCTTCAACTGCTTAAAACGCGCAGGTATCAATACCGTTGAGGACCTTATTAATAAGTCTGAGATGGATATGATGAAGGTTAGAAACTTGGGACGCAAATCTTTGGAAGAAGTTATCGCAAAGCTTGCTTCATTTGGTTTCAGCCTCAAGAAAGATGACGAATAAAAGGAGTGAATATCAATGCCGGGTACTCGTAAACTTGGAAGAACCAGCGATCACAGAACCGCAATGCTTCGCGCAATGGTAACATATCTTTTTGAAAACGGAAAGATCGAAACAACCGTTACTCGTGCTAAAGAGGTTAGATCAATGGCAGAGAAGTATATTACACTCGCTAAAACAAACACACTTCACAGCAAGCGTCAGGCAATGGCATTCATTACTAAGGAAGATGTAGTTGCAAAACTTTACAACGAAATCGCTCCTAAGTATGCAGATGTAAACGGCGGTTACTGCCGTATTACAAAAACAGGTCCTCGCCGCGGCGATGCTGCTGAAATGGCAATTATCGAGTTAATTTAATTTCTCAATATTTTAGTAGTCACATTTTCGTAAAAATGACGGCAATTCTTTCCCCGTCAGACCCGCCGAAAAGCCGGGCTTATTGCCT
>JBJFGD010000161.1:0-3007 GCA_051892355.1 Acutalibacteraceae bacterium
ATTTTTAAGTTCGGTAGAATTACCGACTACCGCACCTTTACCTATAATTGCATTTCCCCTTATAAATGCACAATGGCGAATTTCGGCATTTTCATCTATAATGCAAGGGCCTTTAATAGAGGCACTTGCCGCAACGGTTGCGCTTTTAGCAATGTAAACACCGTCGCCCATGTCGTTAAACTTTTCTATGTCCAGGGTTTTTGATAATTCTTTTATAAAGTTACCTATTTCGGGTAAAACTTCATATGGGTATTGTTTGCCCTCAAAAATATCACTTGCCAAGGTATACTGTGTGTCTAAAAGTTTAGCAATTTCAAGTCTGTTCAAAAAACTCTACTCCTTAATAAATGTCAGTATAATACTTACATTTTAATATATTATAACAATATTATAAATATTTTTCAACAATTTATGAATTTTAGGTGTTGCAAATATTGCATTTTTAGGTTATAATTCTAAGTAACCTGTATACTTGGTCGTGCGAATGGGCGGGTCCTATACGGCGGGAAGCTGTGAACCATGTCAGGCGGGGAACCGAGCAGCATTAAGCAGTTTTTCCTGTGCGAATAGTAAATCGGTCCATTCGTGCGACCAAACATACAGGTTTTTAATTTAGAGTTGCAAAAATTAAAACGAGGTGAAATACAAATGGCATATCAGGCTTTATACCGCAAATACCGCCCGCAAACATTTTCTGATATAGTGGGCCAGGACCATATCACCCAAACCTTGAAAAATGAACTTGACATCGGCAAAGTAGTACATGCCTATCTTTTTACAGGTACACGCGGTACAGGTAAAACAAGTTGCGCAAAAATACTTGCTAAAGCCGTAAATTGTCTTTCGCCCGTAAACGGTGACCCATGCGGAGAATGTGAAATTTGCCGTATGATAGCAAATGATGAAATCACCGATATAGTTGAAATGGATGCCGCTTCTAACAACGGTGTTGACGATATACGCGAACTGCGCGAACAGGTCAATTTTGCACCTGCCGCCGCCAAGTACCGCGTATATATTATCGACGAGGTTCATATGCTTACAGGCCCCGCTTTCAATGCATTGCTTAAAACGCTTGAAGAACCGCCTAAACATGTTGTATTTATTCTCGCTACCACCGAAGTTCACAAACTGCCTGCAACTATACTTTCACGCTGTCAGCGGTTTGATTTTCGCAGAATAGACAGCAGTGAAATAGTAGGCCGTTTAAAATATGTTGCTGAAAATGAAGGGCTAAATCTTACCGATGATGCCGCTACACTAATTGCATCTGCCGCTGACGGCGGTATGCGTGACGCACTTTCTATTCTTGATTTATGCGCTTCACATAACACCGATATTACAGAGGACACCGTAGCAAATGTATGCTCTATGGCGGCAAATGATTACCTTATAAAAATGGCAGACCTCATAAAAAATCACCGCACTGAAGATGCCTTGCTGCTTATTGACGAGTTACATAACTCATCAGTTGATATGTTGAGACTGTTAGCAGAGCTTACACAACATTTTCGCGACCTTATGATAGTAAAGGTTGTAAAAGGGGAAAACAGACCTATTGTTTGCTCGGCTGCCAAAATGAAAGCACTTGAAAATCAAGCCCAAAGTTTTGATATAAAAGAAATTATGTCAATTTTAGGTATTTTGCAGGCTGCCACTGCATCTATGCAAAGCGGTAACCGCCGATGTGAAATGGAAATGGCAATAATAAGACTTTGCAACCCTGAAATTAGACAAGACTTAAATTCACTTGAAAGGCGAATTGCTGCTTTAGAAAGCAACAAAACTATTGTTAAAAGCGAGCCTATGCCATTTGACACAGCCGCAGATGAAGTTGAAGATATACCTTTACCTTCTGAAAGCGAAATGCCTGCTGAAACACCCATTGTCAATGAAAATGCTATTTCTGATGTTAAAGAACAATCAAAAGCCAACGGTATAACCCCCGTTTTACAATGGAATGAAATAATCGGTGTTCTTCGAAAAAGTTGCCCCGTAATCGCAGGTGTATTACAAGATTCAAGCGCGTATATACAAGGCGACAGATTACTTATAGATACCAAAAATTCGCAATTTAAAACCCTTGTAAACGGCAATAACTCGGTATACCGCGACTCTATCAGAAAAGCGGCATATTCAGTTTTGGGGCAGGTGTATAAATTGGGCCCGTACCACGAAAATACCGCGCCCACTGCCCAAGAAGATCCGCTTAAAAGCTTTGCTCAAAAACTTAAACAACTTGAAAACAATTAAGGAGATTATATAAATGAAAGTACGCATTCCAAATTCCGGTGGTGCCGGCAATATGAATCAAATGATTAAACAAGCACAAAAAATGCAAGAGGATATGGCTAACTTGCAAACCGACCTTGAAGCACGCGAATACACCGCTTCTTCGGGCGGCGGTTCGGTAACAGTTACCGTTGACGGCAAGCATTTAATAAAATCCATTAAAATCGACCCTGAAATTATTGACCCCGATGATTCTGAAATGATTGAAGACCTTGTAACAGTTGCGGTAAACGAAGCGATAAACAACGCTATTAAAACCGCAGAAGAAGAAATGGGCGCTATAACAGGCGGACTTAATCTTCCGGGTATGTTTTAATTATGAATTATAACATTGTACCTCTTACCGAACTTATAAATCAGTTTTCTCGCCTACCGGGCATAGGCAAAAAGACCGCGCAACGCTTGGCTTACAGTATTTTAGAACAACCACCCGAGCGAGCACATCAATTTGCCGAAGCACTTGTAAACGCGCGTGAAAAAATACATTTTTGCAAGGTTTGTCAGTCACTTACCGACCTTGACATATGCCAAATTTGTGCCGATGAACGGCGCGACCACTCGGTTATCTGCGTTGTTGAAGACCCTCGTGACATTATGGCATTTGAACGCACCCGTGAATACGCAGGTGTATATCATGTCTTGCACGGAGTTATATCTCCTCTTGACAACATAGGCCCTGATAAACTTCGCATCAAAGAGCTAATGGCACGCCTTG
>JBJFGD010000162.1:0-12310 GCA_051892355.1 Acutalibacteraceae bacterium
CGGTACAAGTAATTTGATTTTAGGCACGGTACTTATATATCCGTTAATTTTAATTTTAAAAAAGGCAGACAAATACGCGAAATAGTAAAAATTAAGTCTACAAGTAAAGACCGCCTGCAGTTTTGCAGGCGGTCTTTGTGGCGTTTGTATTTAATATTTAATTTTTTTATTAAGATACAGTAAAAAAAAGAGGTTGATAGACGACTGGTAGAAATTTTCGGAAACATTATGTATAATAAAAATTACCAGAAAGACAAACAGGGTTTTAGGAGATAAAAAATGATAAAAAATGATGAAAAATGATAATTGTCCTTGCAAAAAGAAAAAATGTGAACGCCACGGAAACTGTGATGAGTGCAGGAAACATCATGCCGAGTCAAAACGCCAAAGAGCTGTTTATTGTGAAAGAGAGAAAAAACGATTATTCAGGTTGTTTTGCAGATGATTTTAGGTGTTATCATATATCTGTTAATCTACTTTGACCGAAAACAGATTTACGCAACCAATCATAACATATTTTTGATATTTTCGTTATCTGCAGTTGGTTGAGTATTCTGCAACTATATGTTACAATATTCATACAAATTGTAATAGGAGGGTTAATTATGAGCATTGTAGAAGTAAATAATCTCAAAAAAGAATACCCGTCATTTTTATTAGATAATGTTTCATTCAATCTTGAAACAGGTAGAATTACAGGCTTTGCGGGGCGAAACGGTTCCGGCAAAACCACAACTATAAAGTCAATGCTTAATCTAATTCATACAGATAGCGGAAAAATTACATATTTCGGTATGCCGCTTGACGGTCATGAGGCAGAAATTAAGCAGCGTATCGGTTATTCTACGGGTACTGTAAGTTGGTATCCGAGAAAGAAACTTAAGGATATTGCCGATGTCACAAAGAGTTTTTATACCAATTGGGATCAAAACGCTTATCACAAATACCTTGAGCTGTTTCATTTAGACGAGAACAAAACACCTTTGGAACTTTCAGAGGGAATGAAGGTAAAGTTTAATCTGTTGTTAGCGCTTTCGCACAGGGCAGAGATTTTGATTTTAGATGAACCAACCAGCGGTTTGGACCCTTTTTCACGCGATGAGCTGCTTGACATTTTTATGGCACTTCGTGATGAGGGCGTTGCGGTGTTCTTCTCAACCCACATTATTTCAGACTTAGAAAAGTGTGCCGATGATATTGTGTATATCTCAGGCGGCAAAATAAAAGCGGCAATGACGGTTAAAGATTTTCGCGCCGCACATTCACTGCAAAATGAAAGCTTAGAGCAAACCATATTGCGTTTGGAAAAGGAGAAAACAGTATGAAATACATATTGAAAAAAGAATTAACACTCAGTGCTTCAATTTTGTCGTATCTGTTTATTGCCTTTGGGCTTATGTTTTTTATACCCGGTTATCCTATTTTGTGCGGTGTGTTTTTTGTGACACTTGGTATTTTTCAAAGTTTCCAAAATGCGCGAGAGGCAAACGATATTGTTTTTTCGGCTCTTTTGCCCATTGCAAAGAAAGATGTTGTCAAGGGTAAATTTGTTTTCTCTTGCTTTATAGAACTGTGCAGTATAATTTTAATGGCAGTTGCAACCGCCCTGCGCATAACGGTTTTTGAAGATTCAATCGTATATCGAAACAATGCTATGATGAATGCAAACCTTTTTGCTTTGGGAATGGCGCTGTTTATTTTTGGGCTTTTCAATCTGATTTTTATAGGCGGATTTTTTAAAACAGCATATAAATTCGGAAAACCATTTGTAACACACATAATTGTGACTTTTGCAGTGCTTGCAATCGCCGAAACATTGCATCATATTCCGGTACTTAAGGCATTAAACGCTTTCGGTTTTGAGAGTTTCGGTTTACAGTTTGGTCTGCTTGCTTTGGGTGCGGTAGCATATATTGCACTTACCGTTTTATCCTACCGATGCTCCTGCAAAAATTTTGAACGAATTGACCTATAAGGAGAGTTCATATGTTAAAAGACAATTTGATTATGTTAAGAAATATGTATGGCATGTCTCAGGAAGAGATTTCGGGAAAAATCGGTATTTCGCGTCAGGCGTATGCAAAGTGGGAAAGCGGTTCAACTGTACCCGATATCGAAAAATGTAAGCGTTTGGCTGATTTCTATGATGTCACAATTGATAGTCTGATCAAAACAGAAGTAATAGATACAATCGGAACAGTACCCCCTGCACCAAAGGGCAAATATATTTGGGGTAATGTTACAATGAACGATAGAGGTCAACTTGTTATTCCAAAAGCGGCAAGAGAAAAGTTTGGCTGGACCGGTGGACAACGAATGATTGTTCTAAGTGATGAAGAAGGTCTTGCCATACTTCCTGCGGAAACATTTGAGGCAAAGATAAGTTCACTTTTGGAATATGCTTCTATGACAGAAAAGAAGATTTAAAATCGGTGCAACAATTGTTTGTATTCAAGATTCGCTTTTTATGGTAAAGACATTTTAAGGGCTTTGTGATATACTAAAACCATCAAAAGACGGAGGCAGATAAATGGATATGGTAAAGATGGGAAGCTTTCTCGCCGAGCTTCGTAAAGAGCAAAAACTTACACAGGCTGAATTGGGAGAAAAACTCGGTGTCACAAATAAGACAGTTTCAAGATGGGAAACCGGAACTTATATGCCGCCTGTTGAGATGTTGGAAGAGCTTAGCCGTCTTTATGGTCTGACTATTAATGAAATCTTGAGCGGCAGAAAATTAACCGCTGAGGAATATAAAGAGATGGCAGAATCAAATATTAGAGAGACACTGAAGGCAAGTACCTTTGAACTGAAAGAGAAGCAAGAGTATTTTAAGAAAAAATGGCGCAAAGAACACATTTCAACAATTATTGCCTGTACAGTTGCGTGGATTGTTTTAATGACAGCCCTAATAATTCAGCGTGTTGAAATATATCTCTGCGGTACTGTTGGGGGTATGCTTGCAATTCTATATTATTTGGTATTAAATAATCGTATGTTGGCTTATGTAGAAGATCATATTTTCGGCGGTAAATGGAATGAATATAAAAGCAATTCAGAAAAATAGGAAAAATATCAATGTCGGTTTATCAAACCAAATAATCAAAGACCGCTTAAAAGTGTAGGCGGTCTCTTTTCTCGTTCAGATGTAATAAATTTTAAGTTTTCGTTTCTCGGCAGACATTACCTTGCAGAGAACATCAGGGGCGCCGTCGGTGTATCTGCCCTGTGCTATCAGTGAAAAAGGCGGCGGGTAGAAATTTTCATAATTATGATGTATAATAGGAAGTAAGGAGATAGGCAAACTTGATTTTATAGAGGAGTGATAATATAGTGGATAAAGAACTTGACTCAAAAAAGATTGTATTAACACTTATCGGTTTTATAATATTATGGACAATTATCACAGATGCTTGGGGATATTCAAAATTTATTTTCAATAATAATGTTGGAACATATATTTATGGATATATAAGTAGATTTATTTGGATATTACCTGCAATATTTCTAATTATTAGATATAACAATAAATTGAAATTTAAGAAAGATGAATTATTTTCTCGACCTGTGCTGAATAAATCTTTGATTATTACTATAACAATTTCATTAGTTTATATAGTTATAATGATGATAATAAATCATAAAGGATTTTGGTTTAATAGTGAAATTATTTTATGGTTAGTAATTATTAAATATATTATTGTTGGATTTGTTGAAGAAGTTGTCTTTAGAGGTTGGGGATATAATTCATTAGCAAATACTATGTCACATAAAAAAGCAATGATAATAACAACATTACTTTTTATATTATTACACTTTCCATCTTACTTTATTAAAATATTAAGATTTGGTACTTTTGATTTTATAGGAATAATAGGACAAAGTATTAGTTCATTAGTTTGGGGAATTGTATTTTGTATATTATTAAAAAAGAGTAAGACTATATGGAATCCGATAATAGTACATACAATATATGACTTAATGTATGTATTATTAGTTGGTGGTATTTAAAAAATTACAGTTTGTCGAACTAAGTCTTAATAAGCAAAGACCGCTTTCATCGTGTAGGCGGTCTCTTTTCTTGTTCAGATGTAATAAATTTTAAGTTTTCGTTTCTCGGCAGATTTGGCGCCCCCTGCGCGAATCGAACGCACATCTAAATCTTAGGAGGATCTTATTCTATCCATTGAACTAAGGGGGCAAATTTATTTTAATTTTTAACTGCCTGTTAATTTTATCGTAAATGTGTAATAAAGTCAACATAATCTTGCTTTTTTTTTGTAAGTTTGTTATAATAAAAAATGTAAACGGTGGGGGGTGACTGCCATTCGTGAATTGCTTTTAAAAATTAAAAGAACCTTTGTAAGTAAAAAATTTATTCAGTTTTGCGTTTTGGGGGTTATAAACACCTTAAATGATGCAATTTTTTCATCGGTTTATCATTGGCTTGGGCTGCAAAACAACATTGCCGCAGTTGTGGGTTACCTTACAGCGCTTACAATAGCCTTTTTTATGAGTTGTTTTATTATTTTTAAAGAAGAGCCTTCACTTAGCAGATATTTTAAGTTTTTTATTTCATATATACCAAATTTTATAATATTTTTCTTAGTTACATTTATTACTATCAATACAATGGGCTTGCCGCAGTTTTGGGGCACCATACTTGCCGCTGCAGCCGGCGGCCCGATAACATTTGTTATAATGAAGGTTTATACTTTCGGTAAGAAATAATAATCTGTCAGCAGATTTTGTTTTAAATTTATTTAAAGGAGTTGCAACACTATGAGTAAATCAAGATTTAAGGGTGAATACCCCGTAATCGGTATCAGACCGATTATTGACGGTCGACGCGGACCTATGAAGCTTCGTGAAAGCCTTGAAGATCAGGTAATGGCAATGGCAAATGCCGCCAAAAAACTGTTTGAAGAAAATCTTTTTTATTCAAACGGAGAACCGGTAAAGGTAGTTATTGCTGATTCAAGTATAGGCCGTGTGCCCGAAGCTGCGGCATGTGCCGACAAATTTAAGAAAGAGGGGGTTGACATCACCCTTTCTGTAACGCCTTGCTGGTGCTACGGTTCAGAAACAATGGATATGGATCCGCACACCATAAAGGGTGTTTGGGGCTTTAACGGCACAGAACGCCCGGGTGCAGTTTATTTAGCTGCGGTTTTAGCGGCTCATGCACAAAAGGGATTGCCCGCCTTCGGCATTTACGGTCATGAGGTTCAAGACCGCGATCAGGTTGACGAAATCCCCGAAGATGTAAAAGAAAAACTTTTGCGTTTCGGACGCGCGGCAATTGCCGTTGCTACAATGCGCGGTAAATCATATTTGCAGATAGGTTCGCAGTGCATGGGCATTGCAGGCTCAATCATTGACCAAGACTTTATGGAAGCATATCTCGGTATGCGCGTTGAGTCGGTTGACGAGGTAGAAATTCTGCGCCGTATGGAAGAGGGCATCTACAACGAAGAAGAATATCAAAAAGCCCTTGCGTGGACAAAGGAACACTGTAAAGAAGGCCGCGACGATAACCCCGAATCAGTTGAATTTTTGGGCAAAGAACGCCGTATTAAGTTTACTGATGAAGAAAAAGAAAAACAGTGGGAATTCACTGTTAAAATGTATTGCATAATCAAAGACCTTATGTGCGGAAACGAAAATCTGCCCGAAGGTTTTGAAGAAGAAATGCTTGGTCACAACGCAATAGCAGGCGGCTTCCAGGGTCAGCGTCAGTGGACCGACCACTGGCCCAACTGCGACTACCCCGAAGCTTTCCTTTCATCAACCTTTGATTATGAAGGCGCTCGCGAACCATATACATTGGCTACCGAAAATGATGTTCTTAACGGTCTTGGTATGCTGTTTATGCGCTTGCTTACACACCGTGCACAAATTTTTGCTGATGTTCGTACATACTGGTCGGGCGAAGCTACCGAGCGTGTAACAGGTTATAAACTTGAGGGCAAGGCAAAACAGTCAAACGGTATTATCCACCTGCTTAATTCAGGCGCTGCTTGTCTTGATGCTTGCGGCGAATGCACCGATGAAAACGGCAATGCAATAATGAAGAGATGGTGGGAAGTAACCGACGAAGATATCAAAAAGATGACCGACGCTACAGTTTGGTGCGAGGCAGGCTTTGATAACTTCCGCGGCGGCGGTTTCTCAAGTCACTATACCACAAGAGCAGAAATGCCCTGTACAATGATAAGACTTAACCTTGTAAAGGGTCTCGGCCCCGTGCTTCAGATTGTTGAGGGCTGGACGGTTAATCTGCCAGATGATGTATCAGACAAACTTATGGAACGCACCAACCCGACATGGCCTTGCACATGGTTTGCTCCGCGTTGTGACGGCAAAGAGGGCTCTCCGTTTAAAACCGCTTATGAGGTTATGCAAAACTGGGGCGCCAATCACGGCGCTATCAGCTACGGTCATGTAGGTGCCGACCTTATCACAATGTGCTCAATGCTTCGTATACCTGTAAGTATGCACAATGTACCCGAAAAAGACATTTTCCGTCCTGCTGCATGGAATGCATTCGGTATGGATAGAGAGGGTCAAGACTACCGCGCTTGTCAGGCTTACGGTCCGCTTTATAAAAAATACTAATAAAACATTAAATATTAAAACCCCGATTGCTCATTTGGGCAATCGGGGTTAATTTTATATTGTCATATTTAAGTTTTGCACATCTTCATTACGATTGAATGCGGCAATATTTTGGCAATCAGTCTGTAAAATTTGAAGAATAGGCGGTTAGTGTAAACTGATTTACCCTTGCGAGATGCTTTAAGCGATTTTACCGCCATAGTACGCGGATTAACGCGCGGCAGTGTATCAAAGGTTTTGCTTGAGCCTTTTTCAATATTGGCAATCGATAAAAATTCTGTGCTCATAGGCCCCGGGCATACAGCCAACACATTAATTTTGCGTGGCTTTAGTTCAAGCCGTAATGCGCGTGAAAGGCTCATAACGTAAGCTTTTGTTGATGAATACACCGCCATACGCGCATTGGGGGCAAATGATGCTATCGAACAACTGTTGATGATTTCACTGCGCTCATTCATAAATGGCAATGTAGCTGATGTCATAACGGTAAGGGCTTCGCAGTTAAGACGCACCATTCGTGCGTTTTCTTGCAGCGGTAATTCATCAAAATTTCCAAGTTTGCCAAAACCTGCGTTATTTATAAGCAACTTGACCGTTGCGTTTTTGCTTTTTAACAGTTCAGAGTATCTTTCTATAGCCTGCGGATCAGTGATGTCAAATGCAAGCGGTATTACTGTGCTGCCAAGTTCATTTTTAAGTTCTGTAAGACGGTCTTCGCGGCGGGCTATTACCCAAATTTCGTCAAGGTCAGGCCGTGTGGCATATACCGCCTTGGCGTATTCCCATCCAAGACCTGAAGATGCGCCTGTTATTACTGCTATATTCATAATAATATCCCCTTAATTTTTACTGAAATCTTCAAGGATTAAGCCCTCATTCTTTTCAAGTGCCCAGTTAATATTCCATTCACTTGTAAATATAAGCAGGTTATTACCTTTAAAATCCTGTACCCACTTGGTGTCAGATGTAAGATTTAGTTTACTGACATCAATATCTTGGTTAGCTATCCAGCGAATAAACTGATAAGGTAGATTGCTGCGTATAACATCGACATTATATTCGTTTTTCAGTCGGTGTTCAAGCACTTCAAATTGAAGCACGCCGACAACGCCTACGATTACCCTTTCCATACCTGTATTAGGTTCGTGAAAGATTTGTATAGCGCCTTCTTGGGCAATCTGTTCGACACCCTTTACAAACTGTTTGCGTTTAAGACTGTCTTTGTGCTCAATAACCGCAAAGTGTTCGGGCGCAAATGTGGGTATGCCTTCAAATTCTACCTTGTGTTTTGCTTCACACACCGTATCGCCTATAGAAAAGATACCCGGATCAAATACACCGATAATATCGCCTGCGTATGCTTCGTTTACAATTTGACGGCTGTCTGCCATAAGTTGTTGCGGCTGTGAAAGGCGCAGACTCTTTTTGCCTTGAACATGATAATATTCTTTATCGCGTTCAAATTTACCCGAGCATATGCGCATAAAGGTCATACGGTCGCGGTGTGCTTTGTTCATATTAGCCTGTATTTTAAATACAAATGCCGAAAAATTTTCGCTTTCGGGTACAACTTCGCCCTCTTTGGTGTTTCGCGCAAGCGGTGCAGTTGTCATCTTTAAAAAGTTTTCAAGAAACGGCTCTACACCAAAGTTTGTAAGTGCCGAGCCGAAAAAGACCGGTGTAAGTTCGCCGCAGCGGACTTTATCAATATCAAAATCAAAACTTGCTCCGTCAAGCAGTTCAATTTGGTCAACAAGGTCGCGGCGAGAGTATTCGCCTATAAGCTCATCTAATTTTTCAGTATCGGTTATATCGCACTCTATAGCCTGCAATCGGTCTTGACCTCGATGAAATTCATTAAATGTCATAATTTGCCTGCGGTCACGGTCAAAAACACCTTTAAAGTCGGCGCCGCATCCAATGGGCCAGTTAACAGGGTAGGTGCCTATACCAAACTCTTTTTCAAGCTGATCAAGCAGTTCAAACGGGTCGCGTGCCTCGCGGTCAAGTTTATTTATAAATGTAAAAATAGGTATATGGCGCATAGCCGTTACCTTAAAGAGCTTTCTGGTTTGCGGCTCAATACCTTTTGCCGCGTCAATTACCATTACAACACTGTCGGCCGCCATAAGTGTGCGATAGGTATCTTCAGAAAAATCTTGGTGACCGGGTGTGTCAAGAATATTGATACAGTAACCCTCGTATTCAAATTGCATCACCGATGATGTGATTGAAATACCGCGCTGTTTTTCAAGCTCCATCCAGTCAGAGACTGCGTGCTTGGCGGTGGCTTTGCCCTTTACAGAGCCGGCTGTCTGTATGGCGCCTCCGTAAAGCAACAGTTTTTCGGTAAGCGTTGTTTTACCTGCATCAGGGTGAGAGATAATGGCGAATGTTCGCCGCCTGTTAATTTCTTCCTGTAAAGTCACAATATTACTCCTTAAATAAAATCATATAGAGTTTACCACAAAAAAAGCACAGTATCAAGAAAAAATAAAATTTTTTTAAAAAAGTATTTACTTTTGAAAATTTATAGTTTATAATAACAAATGTATATTTTTAAATTAAATTTGCGGAGGTTTTAAAAATGAAAAAATTAATCGCATTAATTCTCAGCGTTATTCTTATTTGCTGTTTCTCTGTAACAGCTTTTGCAGCAGAAAGCCCGACAGCAAATGAAAAAGTTACGGTACAGGTAATAAAAGGTACTGCAAACAATTCAATTGAAAAAGAAGGCGTTCCTTACACATTTGAAAAAGGTATAGTTACTACTTTTAAATCTGATGAAAAGCAAGGTGCATTTAACAGTTGGACTATTTATAAGGTTGAAGGAAATGCAGCCGTACTTGCAGTTGAAGGTGTAGATTATGAAATTCAAGCCGGCGGACTTGAAGCATCTGAAATTACAATCAAGATCAACACACCTGTTATGGTTTGCGGTAACTACAACAATGTTAAAACAGACCCGGCTCCTTACATTTCTTATGACGGTTCATCATCTGCACCACAAACAGGTGATATGAGCACTGTTTGCATTATGGTTATTATGCTTGCAGTTGCTGCATTAGGTTTCAGTGCAAAAAAAGTTTATTCAAAATAATTGAATAATTTAATTTAAGTAATTTAAAAGAAGCTTTTTTAAAAAGCTTCTTTTTTTATTATTGAAATATTAAGTCTGCGTGTATATAATTAATATATAATTAAAATATGGGGTGAAGCCTATGAAAAAGAATTTGATAATGCGATATTCTGCACCTGCCGAGCGCACAGATGAGGGATGGGAAAAATATTCACTTCCTATAGGCAACGGATATTTCGGTGCAAGTGTTTTTGGCGGTTATGACCGTGAAAGAATACAGTTTACTACAAATACATTTGCTAATGATTATTCTCACGGTGGCGTAAGCAATTTCGGTGAAGTATTTATAGATTTCAGTCATATCAATATTCAAAATTATGAACGCGGTTTATGTCTTAATACAGGTGTTACATACTCAAAATATGAAGCTGACGGGATAAAAATTAATCGTGAGGCATTTGCCAGCTACCCCGACAAAGTATTTGCATATAAAATTATAGCCAATGGCGAAACAGTTAATTTTGATGTAAGTCTTTTAATTCCTTATCTTGGTGCTCGCCCTGTAGAAGAAGGTGGCAGAACAGGTGAAATAAGTGTAGATAACGGCACACTTGTTATGCGCGGTGCACTGCCGCTTAAAGAATTGATTTATGAAGCCCGCCTTGCTGTAGTTACCGACGGTGAACTTCGGGCAAATGATGATAGCCTTAATGTAAGCAATGCTACTAATGCTACTTTGTTTTACACATTAGATACTTCGTATAAGCTATGCCCTGAAGTTTTTATGAGCGGTTGCCATAAGGCTTTGGGTGAAGACCCGCATGATGCGGTTGTGTCTTGTTTAAAAAATGCAGTAAATTTGGGTTGGGACAAACTGTACAACCGCCACATAGCCGATTATACCGAGCTGATAGGCAGGGTAGAATTTGACCTTGGCGGCGTAGATGACGGCAGAACCACAGAAGAACTGCTTGAATCTTATAAAAAAGGAAACAGCGAACTTTATTTAGAAGAACTATATTACGAATACGGCAGGCATTTGCTTGTATCAAGTTCAAGAAAAGGCACTCCCCCCGCATCGTTACAAGGCGTTTGGACGGTGCATGATAAATCGCCCTGGTCATGCGGATTTTGGCATAATATAAATGTACAGATGAACTATTGGCCGGCATTTAACACAAACCTTGCCGAAACATTTTCAGCCTATGCCGATTATTGGAAAAATTATGTGCATCAAGCACAGATAAGTGCTTCTAATTGGATAAAACAGTCTAATCCCGAAAATTATGTTGAGGGCGACGGCGAATGCGGTTGGATAATCGGAACCGGCGCTTGGATGTATCAGGTAGAGGGTATGAATCCACACAGCCATTCCGGACCCGGCACCGGCGGTCTGACCTCTAAAATGTTTTGGGATTATTACGATTTTACCCGCGACGAAAATGTGCTTAAAGAATATTCGTATCCGGCAATACACGGTATGTCAAAGTTTTTAACTAAAAGTGTTAAAAATTATGACGGCAGATATTTGTGCAGTTGTTCAGCTTCGCCCGAGCAAATTTTATCAGGCACATGGGTGATGCAGCATGAAGTGCAACAGTATTACCGTACTGTAGGTTGCGCTTTTGATCAGCAGTTTATATATGAAAATGCTTGTGACGATTTAAAATGTGCCCAAACACTTAATGTTTGGGATAAAACAACCGAAACAGAAAAGCAACAACTGTCGGCATACGGCCCTGTACAGATAGGCTACAGCGGTCAAATAAAGGAATATGATGAAGAGCATTTTTACGGTGAGATAGGCGAGGCACAGCACAGACATCTTTCACAGCTTGTGGCTTTGACACCGGGTAGCACCATCACCCACAGCACACCGGCATGGCTTGATGCGGCAAAACTGACATTGCAAATGCGCGGAGATAAATCAACCGGTTGGGCACTTGCTCATCGCTTCTGTGCGTGGGCACGCGTGGGCGACGGCAATCATGCATATTTATTGTTGCAAAATCTGCTTAAAGAACGCACCTACCCAAATCTTTGGGATGTTCACCCGCCTTTCCAAATAGATGGCAACTTTGGTGCTACTGCGGGTATTACCGAAATGGTACTTCAAAGCCATGAGGGTTATGTTTCACTTTTGCCGGCTTTGCCTACAGCGTGGAAATATGTTTCGTTTAGCGGTTTAAAAGCACGCGGTAATTTTACAGTTTCTTGTGAATACCGCGACGGAAAAATAGAGCATTGCGAAATTAAATCTGAAGCAGGCGAAAAGCTTACTTTAAGAAATGAGGGCATAGCAACCGTTAATGTAGTAGATAAAGAAAATAATGCCCCGATTGCGGTAGAGCGTAACGGATTTTTCATAACCTTTGAAACTAAAAAAGGCGGCACTTATGTAATAAGCGGATTTAAACCGACAGAAAAAATTGATGTTGTTACAGAATTCACTTCTGATTGGTGTGATGACGGAGTAGATTTAAGGTGGAACGGCACAGCAGATGAATATGCAATTTATCGCGCAGAAGGCAATGACAGTGACTATACATTCGTAGCCAAAACCGATAAATGCGAGTTTAAAGACTGTAAATACACGGCATCTAATAAGGCACG
>JBJFGD010000163.1:0-2991 GCA_051892355.1 Acutalibacteraceae bacterium
AAAAAATACGGTTGAAGTAATAAAAAAGGCTTTTGAAGGTGTTTTAGAGGTGGTATGTTTAGATACATACAGAACTGTCGGAACCGAGGGAATACACCTTGAGAAAAATCCCATAGTTAAACGTGATTTTCATAAATATTATATGGGTTATGAAGTTTTAAGAGATGCATACCTTTTAAGTGAATGTAAAGCGTTAATATGCGGAAAATCAAATGTTGCTTATGCAGCTATGGTTTTTAATAACAATAATTATGAATGGATAGATTGTAAATCAAAATAATTTGAGGTATAAAAATGAGTGAAACAAGCTCTGCAAAAAGACTGAGCATAAATATAGTCGCACAAATAATAGCCTTTGTTGTCAATATTGGTATAGGCTTCTTTTTGACGCCCTATATAATTAAAACTGTAGGCAGTACTGCTTACGGTTTTGTCGGTCTTGCAAACAACTTTGTAAGCTATGTTCAAATTTTAATAACGGCATTAAATTCAATGGCGGGCCGATTTATTGCAATCAGCTTTTATAAAGAAGATTATGAAAATGTAAAAAAGTATTATACATCGGTTTTGTTTGCTAATTTGTTTTTATCGCTGGTGATATCAATTCCCTGCACGCTGTTGCTGATTTTTATCAACAAGGTAGTAGATGTACCAAACTCAATTCTTTTTGATGTTCGTGTATTATGGGCTTTGATTTTCGGTGCAATGCTTGTTTCAATAATAGGCAGCATATTTTCAAATGCAGCCTATGTAAAAAACAGATTAGAACTTATTTCGCTTAGAAATATAGAATCAAATGTTTTAAGAGCAGTTATTCTAATTGGTGCATTTTCGCTTCTTGCGCCAAAGGTATGGTATGTTGGACTTGCTACCTTTATAAGCGGTGTATATGTAATTTTTGTTAATATGTATTATACAAAAAAACTTATGCCGATGGTAAAAATTAAGCGAAAATATTTTGATTTTTCAAAAATTAAAGAATTAGTTTCATCGGGTGTTTGGAACAGTATATCTCAACTTGGCAATGTGCTGTCAACCGGTCTTGACCTATTGATAACAAATTTGTTTGTAGGTGCTGACCCAATGGGAATAGTAGCGATTTCAAAAACTATACCCACCTATATTCAGTCATTATTTGTTACTGTTGCAAGTGTTTTTGCACCGCAGCTGACAATAAGCTTTGCTAAAGACGATAATGAGGGAATGAAATCTCAACTGCTTTTTGCAATGAAATTAATGGCATTATTCGCAAGTATACCGGTGTCATTTGTTATTGTTTTCGGCAAATCTTTCTATCAGCTTTGGACGCCTACCCAAGATGCCAAAACACTTGTTATACTGACAATCGTTACAGTTTTAGAATATCCTGTATCTTTAGTTGTATATCCGTTAGAAAATATATTTGCAACATTAAATAAGGTCAGAAGTTTATCAATAATTACCATTATAACCGCATTATGTTCTTGCGGCAGTGTCTTTATTCTTTTGCAGTTCACAGATAATATTTATTTAAAAATGCTTATTGTTGTGGGCGTAAGCACCTTCTTTAACATAATCAAAAACGGTATCGTTGTGCCTGTGTATTGTTCTAAGTTTTTAGATATTAAATTCAGTTATTTTGGCAAAGTTATTTTAAAGAGCATTATTTCTACAGTGATAATTACATTGGTAATTTATGTAATAAGTTTATTTATTACCGTTAACAGTTGGATAAAATTGATTTTTGCTGTTTTAATTGTAGCAATTTTTGGTTTGTTACTTAATTTTGTTTTTATATTAAGTAAAAATGAAAAGAAAGCACTTTTGAAAATTGTATCAAAAAAATTGCATAGGGGATAATATGTTAAATAATATAAAAAAATACATAAAAAATCACAAAAAACTAAATTATTTGCAAAGATGTATTCGTCGTATGAATGACAGTGATTTTGTTGATGAGGTTCTTGAAATCGGTAAAAATCCGCTCAGAATAAATATAAAAAAATTGGGTGATAAAAACGACGGCAAGCTGGTTTATATTGCTCAAACTATGGGTTGCGACGGGTTATTTGCAGAATTGAGATTTTTACTTGCCGAGATATTTTTTGCAGAGCGTTTTGGTATGGTGCCGGTGCTTAAAATTCCAAAGACATCTTGTTATCATGAAAATCACCCTGTTAATGGCACGACTAATACTTTTGAGTATTATTTTTGCCCTGTGTCTGATATTAGCTTAGAAGACGCCGAACAAAGTTGCGCAGTGGTTGAACACAATTATTATCAACGCTTGTATATTGAATCTGTTTACGGTATGGATTCGGGCTATATGCCAAGTGATGATTATATGAATGCAATGGCAGATTTGGTTAAACGACATTTAAAATTAAATGAAGTGTGTAAACCTTTTATTGAAAACAGTATAAAAGAAACGATTGGCGATAAAAAAACACTTGCAGTTCATGTGCGAGGTGCTGATTTTAAACGCCATTATAAAAATCATCCTAATATGGTATCGACTGATGAATACCTATTAGCAGTAGATACGGCTATGAACGAGAATGCTTTTGAACAAATATTCTTAGCTACAGATGATTTAGAAGCGATTGAAGTTTTTAAATCAAAATACGGTGACAAGGTTGTATTTTATAACGATGTTATCAGAACCGATGGCGATGAAACGGTAATGAGAAGCACATCTGACCGTGAAAATCATCATTACAAATTGGGACTTGAGGTGCTTCGTGATATGTACACATTGTCTTGTTGTGACGGTATTATTGCCGGACTTTCAAATGTAAGTATATTTGCCCGTATTGTAAAATTAAGTCGCGGTTGCGACTTTGAACTTATTAATTATTTGAATAAGGGGATAAAAAGATGAGTGATAATACTTCAAATCAAAAAGTTAGTATTATTATTCCTGTTTATAATGTAAGTGAGTATTTGGAGCGCTGTTTAAACAGTATTTTAAACCAAACATACGATAATATTGAGATTGTTTTAATTGATGAT
>JBJFGD010000164.1:0-2990 GCA_051892355.1 Acutalibacteraceae bacterium
TAACTTATGAACAACCTGCACTTGATTTAATTGCAAAAGCGGGCGAAGGCAGTGTTCGTGATGCACTTTCTGTTGCCGATATGTGTGCAAGTTTTTGTTCAAACAATGTAACATTTTCAAAAACCTT
The DNA here is from genome assembly GCA_051892355.1 of Acutalibacteraceae bacterium. GTDB lineage: Bacteria > Bacillota > Clostridia > Oscillospirales > Acutalibacteraceae > UBA737. The sequence continues at coordinate 128 of JBJFGD010000164.1, forward strand.
GCGGTTTTCATAATATGCAGATAGGTTTTTTGCATTTATAATGGGCATCAATTAAGCCCCCTTTCAAGTGCTTTTATATTGCGGTAAAGTATGTCAATATAGGTAATACCGCCGTTAAAATCATCAAGAGTTACATTGTGCGCCGAGTGTAGCTCTATTACATCTACGCCAAGTTCTTGGTGTAATGCATTTGCTATATTTTTATTACTGAGTTCAGTACAAAAAACCGATTCTATACCTTTTGCTTCTATAGTATCGGTAAGGCGAGCCATAGTCTTAAGACTTATATCAGTGCTTACCGCGCAACCGTCAAAGGCCGCCTCATAATCTATGCCGTACTGCTCTGCAAAATACGCAAAAGGAAAACGGTCTGCTACAAGCATAAAAGGATTATCAAATTGTGATACAGCATCGTAAATTTCGGCAGATGCTTTATTTATTTCTTGGGCGTATGCTTTACAGTTTTCAGTGTAAACATCAGTGTTTTGAGGGTCTGCTTTACAAAGGCTGTCACATATACTGTTTATCATTATAACAGCATTTTCAGGTGAAGTCCAAATATGCTCATCAGCATGATCGTGACTCTCTTCATCGTGATGTTCGTGTTCTTCATGAATGACAGAAACAGTATCAATAAGCGACAAAGAATTTATATCAGTATCAGATATAATAGTGTCAACCCACGCATCAGATTCGCCGCCTATATACAAAAACAAATCACAGTCATACACTAATCTCATATCTGAAGGCAGCGGGTCATAAGAGTGCACCTCACTGCCCGGGCGGATAAGCATTTTAACATCAATACAATCGCCGCCTACCGCACGCGCAAAATCATAAAGCGGAAAAATAGTAGTGACTACCGTCATTTTATTTTCTTGTGTCTGATTTTGGCTTTTGCAACCGCAAAGCAAGACAAGACACAAAAGACAAATTATAATTTTTTTCATTTAGTAGAGCACCTTTCGCAAATACCGTAAAGCACAGTTTTTAATGGATCTATTTTAAATTTGTGATGTAATTCAATATGCTCGCTTAAAGTCTGCATTTCATCACATTCCATATGAATTAATCTGCCGCACTTTTCACACTTTAAATGAAAATGCTCATCACAGTGTTTATCAGCTATATATTGATAGCAGGCGCTTTCACCCATTTCGCGCATATATTTTCGCAATTTACCGTCTGCTGTAAGCCGCTCAACATAACGATAAACGGTAGTTCTGCCTACCGCCTCACTATTTTTAGCAAGGTCGGCGCAAATGCTATCTACCGTAAAATGCCTGCCGCCGCAGTTTTTTATATATTTTTCTATCAATTCTTTTTGTTTGGTACGGTACGATGCCGCTTTTTGCATTTTCTCACCACATTTGAAATTGAAATTCATTTTCAAATTATATAGCAAGTAATACTGTTTGTCAAGTTTTTAACAGTACTTGTAAATTTATTTAATATGTAGTATTATATAAAATAATATATAAAACAGTAGAATGTGCAATTTACTGTTATTTTGATTTCAAATTCTTTTGGAGGTTTGATATGAAGTTTCCCGAAAGTATTTTACGGCCCGTAAAATATATACACGGCGGTACACATCTGGCTCACAATAAAAACACGGCTGAATCCGAGTCGGTTGTTATGCCATGCCCTGCTGTTGTAAATATTCCGCTTTCACAACACATAGGAGCACCCTGTACCCCTGTTGTCAAAAAAGGTGCTAAGGTTTTTGTTGGCACACTTATAGGCGAAGCAGGCGGCTTTGTCAGCGCACCCGTACATTCAAGTGTTTCGGGCACTGTTGCCGATGTTAAAGAACTGACTATATCAGACGGTCTGCCTCAAAAGTATGTAATAATTGAGTCTGACGGAAAAATGGAAAAAGACCCAAACCTTGCACCTTTTAAGGTTAAAACTTCTGCTGATTTAGCCGAAGCGGCAAAGCAATGCGGTCTTGTAGGCTTGGGCGGTGCAGGCTTTCCGACACATGTTAAACTGTCACCGTCAAAAGATGCAAAAATAGACACACTCATTATAAACGCGGCAGAATGCGAGCCTTACATCACATCAGACTACCGCGAATGTATGGAAAACTTTAACGATGTTATCGAAGGTGTATACCTTATAAAAGATAAGTTAAAACTTGAAAAGGTTGTTATCTGCGTTGAAAGCAACAAACCTAACGCCATAAAAAAACTTATGGAGGTTGCAGCAGATAAAAGAGATAGTGATGACAGCGTTAAAATTATGAAACTTCCGTCAAAATATCCGCAGGGTGCCGAAAAGGTTATTATCTATTCGGCAACAGGCAGAAAGCTGCCGCTTGGGTCTTTGCCAAGTGATGTAGGCTGTATAGTTATGAATGTTACAAGCATTGCTACACTTTACCGCTTTATCACTACAGGTATGCCGCTGGTGTCTAAACGCATAACGGTTGACGGTACGGCTGTCAGCGAGCCTAAAAATCTTATTGTGCCGATAGGTACACCGATTAAAGATGTTATCGAATTTGTAGGCGGAATAGACGAAAACGCTGACCGCATACTTATGGGCGGACCTATGATGGGCAATCCTGTGGTTAAAGAAACCGCCGTAATAGAAAAACGCAATAACGCAATCCTTATTATGAAAGATTCAAAACCCGCACCGCAAACTGCATGTATTCGTTGCGGCAGATGTGCAGATGCCTGCCCTATGAATCTTTACCCCGCTATGGTAGAAACCGCACATCGCACAGGTGACACACAAAACTATGATTCGCTTAATGTAAACTATTGCATAGAATGCGGCAGTTGTTCATATGTCTGCCCCGCAAAACGGCCGCTTACGCAGATTATGCGGGTAGCAAAAGCAGAAGTAAGGAGGC
>JBJFGD010000165.1:0-10231 GCA_051892355.1 Acutalibacteraceae bacterium
TGTCACAGCTTGATTTTTTTGACTATATCAGCGGTATTACCATAGGCTCTATTGCGGCAGAGCTTGCAACCGAACTCGAAAAACCTTGGAAACCGTTTATAGCAATGATTATTTACGGTATGGTAGCATTGTTTTTAAGTATTTTAATGAGCAAACAGCCCAAAATTCGCAAGTTTATTAACGGAACACCCACCATTATAATGAATAACGGAAAAATCTATCGCGAAAATATGAAAAAAGCCAAGATGGATTTAAGCGAATTTATGGTTATGTGCAGACAAGAGGGTTATTTTAATTTAAACGATATTCAAACTGCAGTTTTTGAATATAACGGCAGACTCACTATTTTGCCTGTTAGCACCAAACGGCCTATGAATCCGCTTGATATGAATATTATACCCGAACCTGAATTTATAAGCACCGAGGTCATAATGGACGGCAGAATACTTGAAGAAAATTTACGCAGACTTGGTCTTGATAAAAATTGGCTAAAAAACGAGTTGAAAGTACAAGGTGTCAGCAGCGAAAAGCAGGTAATTTTAGCCGTTTGCGATAATAATAATCAATTAACGATTTTTAAAGTTGAATAAAATCTATATGCCACTGTATCAATTTTTTCCTCGTCAGAGGGAGGCAAAATTCAGTTTATCGACACTCTCAAACGCAAGGCTATAACCTTGCGTTTATCTTTTGCCGATAAAACTCAAATCATCGCGGTCTATAATACCCAGCATAAACAGATATACAAAATAAAGCGGAATACAAATGCCGCACAAAATTATAACAAAAAGAAAATCAGACAAATTAAACAGCGTTTTTATTAGGGTGTTTATACCAAAACACAGTGTAAATGCACCGCAAAACGGCAGAAAAAAGGTGTTGGTAAAATCGAGCTTCGATCCACTGATTTTTACAAGTCTTTTGGTGTTTAAAACACAGGTTAAAAAATTCGAGAAATACATAATTCCTATAAAAGCATAAATGCCCCACTTTGGCAGCAACAGTAATACAAGCGCTATTCTTATAGCCGAGTCGCATACCGATGTGTGAAAAGTGAATTTTTGCTGGTCAAGTCCCTTTAAAATGCCGTCAGCAATTGCATCTAAATACATAAACGGAACAATGGGTGACAATGCACACAATAAAAAGCCTACATCGGCATCGCCGTAGATAAGCATTCCTATTTGCCTGCCTGCCACCAAAAACAGTGCAGAAAATATTATTGATACAATCGCGGTTATTTTTATAATTCTGTAAACTACACTTCGCACAATGCCGTATCTGCCGCGTACCGCCGCTTCAGACATTTCGGGTATAAGCAGTGTAGACATGGCGTTAAGCAGCGTTGACGGAAAAAACAACAGCGGCAAAGCCATACCCTTTATCATACCAAAAAGCGATATTCCGCTGCTGTTACCTTGCGTGCTTAAGCTCAAGCACTGCGGAACTAAAATATTTTCAATCATACGCAAGCAAGAATTTAAATATCTGCCAGATGTAATAGGTAATGCTATATGCGATATTGTCGTCATCAGCTTATAAGGCTTACGGGCAAGGGGAGTTTTAATCGCAAGTTTATTGAAATCAAGCCTATAACGAATGTAAACATAAAGGCATGATACCGCTTCGGCGATTGTATCGCCAAGTAGCACAGCGGCACAGGTGTATTCAAGGCCCAAATAGTTATAACGGCTTATCAGCACCATTATTATAACTATTCGCACTGCTTGTTCTAAGAGTTGCGCAACAGATGAGGGGGTTGCTTTTCGCCTGGCTATAAAATAACCTTTCAGGCATGATGAAATACCCATAAAGGGCAGTGAAAACGCCAATATTTTAAGTGATAAAACAGCGCGGACTTCTTTTAAAAGCTTGGTTGCTATAAAATCTGCCCCAAAAAACAAAACGGCAATAGTAAACACCGCAATAATAGTGGATACCTGTATACATCGCACAAGTATTCTTTTTACGCCGGATTTATTGCCTACGACAAGTTCTTCACTTACCAAGCGAGTTACTGCAGTTGAAATTCCGCTTGTAGCAAATGTAGCAGAAAATGTATAAACCGAGAACACAAGTTGGTAAAGACCTATACCTTCAGATCCTATTTTTGCGGCAAGCCATACTTTAAAAATAATTCCTGCAAAGCGCAAAATAAGTGATGATACGGTAAGAACCGCAGCATTTTTTATAAAAACAGTTTTTTTCATGTTTATACACTCCTTGCTGCGGTAAAAAAGTTATTCATTTATATTTATGTTGATTTGAGTTGAAAAAGAATAACAAATAATGTAAAATAGATATAATAGTAATGTATTAAGGAGGCGGCAAAATGCAGACACCGCTTGCTGACAGAATAAGACCCACTACTATAGATGAGGTTGCGGGTCAGCGTCATCTTTTGGGCGAGGGCAAAATTTTGCGAAAGATAATAGAGTCGGGTAATATACCAAATCTGATATTTTACGGCCCGTCAGGTGTGGGTAAAACCACAGTTGCCAAAATTATTGCATCACAAACGGGTAAAAAGTTATGTTATCTGAATGCCACTACTGCTTCTACTTCTGATATTAAAGAAATAATCGGCGAAATCGGCACTATGGAAGCGGCTTGCGGTATACTTTTATATCTTGATGAAATACAGTATTTTAATAAAAAACAACAACAGATATTGCTCTCTTACATTGAAAACGGCGACATTACGCTGATTGCTTCTACTACTGAAAACCCATATTTTTATGTGTATAACGCGATTTTGAGCCGTTCTACCGTTTTTGAATTTAAAACGCTGTCAACTGATGATATTGCGGTTGTTTTAAAACGGGCGCTGGGTATTTTGTGTCAAGAAAACGGCAAAAAAATTGCCGCCGATGATGAAAATATAAATAAAATAGCGCGTGCCGCCGCAGGCGATGTTCGCCGTGCGCTTAATATGTTAGAACTATGCGTTATGTTAACTATAAATGATGATTTGCCGATTATATCAGATGATACGATTGAACAGATTTTATCAGGCAATTCGGTAAGGTATGACCGTGAGGGTGATGAGCATTATGACATTATTTCAGCATACCAAAAATCAATGCGAGGCTCTGACCCTGATGCTGCAATTTATTACCTTGCGCGATTGCTTGCCGCAGGTGATTTACCAAGTGCCTGCCGCAGACTTTTGGTGTGTGCCAATGAAGATGTGGGGCTCGCCTATCCGCAGATAATACCTATAGTTAAGGCGGCTGTTGACACCGCTATGACGGTAGGTCTGCCCGAGGCGCGCTTGCCGCTTGCAAACGCGGTAATACTTGTTGCAACATCGCCAAAATCGAATTCTGCTCACGATGCCATAAATGCCGCTATGGCAGATGTTGAAAGGGGCATAGGCGGCGACATACCGAGGCATTTACAAAATAAGCATTTTGACGGTGAAGATGCCGAGATTAAGGGTCAGCATTACCTTTATCCGCATTCGTATCCTATGCATTATGTAAACCAACAATATTTGCCCGATAATATTAAAAATAAAGTTTATTATGAGTTCGGCGATAATAAGACCGAGCAGGGCTTTAAGGAATATTGGAGCAGAATTAAAAACAAATAAAGAGGTGTTAATATGACCTTTTCTTTACCAAAAAAGACGCGCTTTTTATGGCAAGTCAGAGTAATTTTTGCTTTTGTGATACTATGTGCGGCAGTTGCTTTTTTCAGTCAATTTACGTTGTGGTTTTTACTGCCTGCGGCTATTATTGCTGCATTAGGACTGCTTGCGGCATTTGTATATATACCCTTTTATTTTAAAAGCTACACTATTACGGTTGATGATAATTCTATATGCATTTCTAAAGGTGTTATTATAAAAACCACGCAGATTATGCCGTTTCCGCGACTTGTGTTTGCACAGAGCTTTACTACGCCTATGGCATCTGCTATGCGGCTTAAATGTGTTATGTTAAAGGCGGCTCGCGGGTGGATGCTTATACCTGAGATAGAAAATGCCAATGCACAGTATTTGCTTGACAATTTGAGGATAAAGCCAAATGATTAAAACCGAATTTAAAGCACACCCCATAATGATAATAAATCTTATAAAACCGTATCTGTTTGTATTAATACTGCCGCTTATTCGTGCCTTGATACAATACCTTACAAAGGGCGAAATTGACGGCTTGCTTGCACTTGAAATAATAGCGTTTGCAATTATACTTACGATAGCAATATTAAGATGGCGTTCAATAAGCGTTTTGGTAAACGACCGATATCTTACGGTGAAAAAAGGCATTTTAATTAAAAGCTGCGCTATTATAGAGGTTTCGCGCCTGTCAAGTGTCTCGCTTAAGCAAGGTCCGCTTGATATAATAGTAAGAAGTGTAGAATGTTCTTTAAACACCGAAGCGGGAAGACCGCAAAAGAGCGATTTTAGCCTAAAGATGTTTAAAAAAGATGCCGACAAGCTTTTCAAACTAATATACGGCGAAGAAAACCGCAAGGTAATTAAGTTTTCAGCTTTTAGAATTGCTTTGCTTGCGGCAACTACTTCATCAGCGGTTACGGGCATAATTGTGGGTGTTCCTGTTATAAACCAAGCGAGCGAACTTTTGGGAATTGCTATTTCTGATATGCTTTTTGATGAGATAAACAATCTATCAACGCGCTTTAATACAATATTTCCACCCATTGTTAATGTAATAACCATTATATTGCTTGCCGCATACGGTGTTTCGTTTGTGATTTCGTTTTTTAAAAATGTAAATTTCAAACTTCAAAGCGGCAAAAACGAAATAGATATTCAGTCGGGTATTATAGTAAGGAAAAGAATAGTTTTTAAAAAATCACAGGTTAACAATGTTTGTCTTGAACAAACACCGCTGTTAAGGTTTGTTAAAAGATTTTCTATGCGCGCATCGGTGGGCGGTTACGGCGATATACGCGGCGAAAAGGCAGTAGTAGTTCCGGTAGCTACACATGATGAAATTGAACAGCATTTTAAAGTGCATTTTCCCATGCTTGCGGTGGGTAAAAATTTTATAGCACCAATGCAGTCCAGAACAAGCCTTAACCGATTTTTATATATTCCTACAATAATTTTTGTGATTATTTTTGCTGTAGGCATAAGCCTGGCTATGATTTTTCCGTATTTTGACAGCTTGATACTGTTTTTAATGCTTGTTGCCTTGGCTGTAAATCTGTATTATGCCAGCGTATGCTACCGAAACTATAAACACAGCGGGCTTCGTATAGAAGATTGCATTTTTGCATCAGGCTCGCAAGGCTTTACAATAAGAGAACTTTATTGCGATAAAAAACGCATAGGGGTTATAAAAATCTGGCAAACGCCTGCAGACAGAAAATTTAACACCTGCAAAGTAAAGCTTACTGTTCGCAGCGAAAATGCCGATAGCGTAAAAGTCAAAAATTTAGATATAAAAACCGTACAACAAAAGATAGCCGAAAATTTTTAAAGATAACGAATAATTTGCCCGAAGACGCTTATAATAAATCCAAATAATGTTTCACGTGAAACATTGAAAGGGAAGAAAAACTGTGGATTTATTTTTAAAGTGTGTTTGGGCTTTTTTAGTTGGTGGCTTTATATGCCTTATCGGTCAAGTGCTCATTGATTATACAAAGCTTACCCCTGCGCGAATACTTACCTGCTATGTTGTGGCAGGTGTAATACTAACGGCAATAGGGGTTTATGGGCCGATTGTTAACTTTGCGGGGGCGGGAGCAACCGTTCCTCTTACAGGTTTTGGTTATTCGTTGGCAAAAGGTGTAGTCGAGGCGATTAAGCAATACGGCTTTATAGGAGTTTTTTGCGGAGGTCTTACCGCAACGGCGGCAGGCATAACGGCGGCGATGTTCTTTGGCTTTATAATGTCATTGATTTTTAAATCAAAAGATAAATAATTAATATTTTTGTTTACAAGCAACGCTTTTGTATGTATAATATAAGGCAGAAATGTTTCACGTGAAACATTTTTGCCTTATATCTATATTTATATATACTTATATATAATATATTACATATTAATACTAATTTTGGAGGAAACCGTTTTGGGCAAGATAATATCTATTGTTAATCAAAAAGGCGGCGTAGGCAAAACCACAACGGCTGTTAATCTTGTTGCGGGTATAGGCCTTGCAGGCAAAAAAGTTTTGCTTGTTGACGCAGATCCGCAAGGTAATTCTACAAGCGGTTACGGTATAAGCAAAAAAGACACAGTCGCTACTACTTATGAATTGCTTATTGGCGCAGCAAAGGCTGACGGTGCAATAATTAAAACACAGTTTAAAAATGTTGATATAATACCTGCTTCTATGGATTTAGCTGCGGCAGAGGTCGATTTAATAGAAACCGAACACCGCGAGTCGGCGCTGAAAAACGCTTTATCAACCGTGCGAGAAAAATACGATTACATATTTATTGACTGTCCGCCATCGTTAGGGCTTATTACAATAAATGCGCTCAACGCCGGTGACACGGTGCTTGTGCCCATACAATGCGAGTATTATGCGCTTGAAGGTCTTTCACAGCTTATGGCATCGGTAAGACAGGTTAAAAGGCTTTACAATCCAACTCTTGAAATTGAGGGTATAGTGCTTACAATGTTTGACGGCAGACTCAATCTGACACAACAGGTAGTGGGTGAAATAAAGAAATTTTTCGCAAATAAACTTTACAAAACAGTAATTCCGCGTGGTGTAAGGTTGTCAGAGGCTCCGAGCTATGGTTGCCCTATACAGTATTATGATAAACGCTCAAAAGGCTGTGAGGCATACAATGACCTTGCAAAAGAATTTTTGAAAAGAAACAGGAGGGCACAATAAATGGCAGTAAAAAAAGGCGGCCTCGGTCGCGGTCTTGAGGCTTTGTTTAATGAAAACGCAACCGATAATGACGGTGTTGTTACATTAAGGCTTACCGAAATTGAGCCTAACCGAAATCAGCCAAGAACAAATTTTGACGAAGAAGCGCTTGCAGAGCTTGCCGATAGCATAGCAAAGCACGGGCTTATTCAACCTATAGTTGTGCGCCCTACTTCATCAGGCTCTTATCAAATAGTGGCGGGTGAGCGTCGCTGGCGCGCTTGCCGCATGGCAGAGCTTACCGAAGTTCCCGTTATTATAAAAGAACTTGACGACCAAAAATATTTTGAAATAGCGCTTATTGAAAATTTGCAGCGCGAAGACCTTAATGCCGTTGAAGAGGCGCAGGGTTATCGCACGCTTATTGACAGTTACGGTCTTACGCAAGAACAGGTTGCCGACAGTGTTGGCAAATCACGAAGCGCGGTTACCAATGCTTTGCGACTTTTAAATTTAGACAACGCTGCTCTTGGTGCGCTCAAAAACGGCGAAATAACCGCAGGTCACGCGCGCGCTATTCTTGCCGCCGACAATGATGTGCTTGCAGCAAATATGTTAAAAGCGGCTAAAGACGGTGCCTCTGTGCGTGAATTAGAATCAATGGCTAAATCAAATTCTAAAATTAAAACAAAAAAACAGACTCCGCCAACCGTTAAAAATAATTTTTACAGCGAAGTTGAAATTTCGCTTAAAAACGAACTTGGCAGAAAGGTAGAAATCAAGTCAAAGGGCAAGGGCAAAGGAACCATTACATTAGAGTTCTACAGCCAAGAAGAACTTGCCGATTTTGCCAGAAAATTAGCAGGAGAATAACTATACATCTTGATTTTTTAAATTTGCCGTGATATAATGATAAAAAACAATTCCATAGGAGGAACTTTATAATGAAACGCATTCAGACACTTGACACAAAAAATCTTTGCGAAAGCGCTAAAAACGGCGGTTGCGGTGAATGCCAAACTTCTTGTCAGTCGGCTTGTAAGACCAGCTGCGGTATCGCAAATCAGGAATGTGAAAACAGCGAGAAATAATTAATTTCAAAACAAAGTGCCGCCGATATGGCGGCATTTTTTGTAGAGGAGTAATACATAATGATTCATTGTTATAAACTTGGCGGATTAAACATTGTTTTAGATGTATATTCAGGCTCGGTTCACCTGGTTGATGAAGTAGCATACGATATTATTGAAATGTACGAGCATCTTTCACGCCAAGAAATAACTGCAAAAATTATTGAAAAATACAGCGAAATAACACCAAACGAAGTAAATGAATGTTGTGATGATATAGAAAGTCTTAAATCAGCCGGTAAACTTTTCACAGAAGATACGTTCAAGCCTATGGCCGGTGATTTAAAGAAAAAAAGCGCGGGTGTAATTAAAGCACTCTGTCTGCATGTGGCTCACACCTGCAATTTAAACTGTTCATATTGCTTTGCAAGTCAAGGCAAATATCACGGCGACCGTGCTATTATGAGCCTTGAAGTTGGCAAACGCGCACTTGATTTTTTGATTGAAAATTCACAAGGCCGCACCAACCTTGAAGTCGATTTCTTTGGCGGAGAACCGCTAATGAATTTCGATATGATAAAAGAATTGGTTGCCTATGCCCGTAAAAGAGAAAAAGAGGCTCACAAAAACTTCCGTTTCACCCTTACTACCAACGGTGTATTGGTTGATGATGATGTAATTGATTTTGCCAATCGTGAAATGAGCAATGTGGTTTTAAGCCTTGACGGCCGAAAAGAAGTTCATGACCGTTTTCGTGTGGATTATAACGGCAACGGCAGTTGGGAAAAAATCGTTCCTAAATTTCAACGGTTCGTTGAAAAAAGAGGAAATAAAAATTATTATATGCGTGGCACCTTTACCCATGCGAACCCCGACTTTTTAAACGACATAAAAGAAATGCTGCGATTAGGGTTTACCGAACTTAGCATGGAGCCGGTTGTTTGTGCGGGCGATGACCCGTCCGCGCTGACCGCCGAGGATTTGCCCATAGTTTTAAAACAGTATGAGGAACTTGCTAATTTAATGCTTAACAGGCACCGTGAGGGCAAGCCGTTCACCTTTTATCACTATATGCTCGACCTTAAAAACGGCCCGTGTATCTACAAGCGTATTTCCGGCTGTGGTTCAGGCACCGAGTATATGGCGGTGACACCTTGGGGAGATTTGTATCCGTGCCATCAGTTTGTCGGTGAGGAAAAATTTAAGCTTGGCAACATATGGACAGGCGTTGATAATATCGCCGTTCAGAACGAATTTGCTTCTTGTAATGTTTATACCAGACCTGAATGCAGCGATTGCTGGGCAAAGCTTTACTGTTCGGGCGGTTGTGCTGCAAATGCCTACCACGCGACAGGCTCGGTAAACGGTGTATACAGCTATGGCTGTGAGCTGTTCCGCAAGCGTATGGAATGTGCTATAATGCTTGAAGCGGCAAAAACGATAGACAATAAGGTTGGCGAATAATGAACACACCCATAGTTGATTTTGTAAAAAAGTATTCCTATCAAAACGCTTTGCGACTGCATATGCCGGGCCATAAGGGGAATAACTTTTTAGGGCTTGAAAATATTGATGTAACCGAAATTGACGGTGCTGATGTTTTGTATGATGCGCAAGGCATTATAAAGCAAAGCGAACAAAACGCTTCGTCGCTTTTTGAAACAAAAAACACCTATTATTCTACCGAAGGCTCATCGCTTGCAATAAGGGCTATGCTATATTTGGTTAAGGCTTACGCAGAGCAGTGCAAAAAAAAGCCGTTTATTGCAGCAGGCAGAAATGCACACAAAACATTTGTTACTGCTTGCGCACTTTTGGATTTTGATGTCGATTGGCTTTTTCCTGACAATATTCAAACGGTTATATCCTGCGTTATTACGGCAGAATATCTTGAAAATTTTTTGCAAAACGCAACCGAAAAACCCGTTGCAGTGTATATCACAAGCCCCGATTATCTTGGAAACATTACCGATATACAAGCTTTAAGTGCGATTTGTCATAAGCACGGCGTGTTGTTGATTGTTGATAATGCACACGGCGCATATTTAAAGTTTTTACCCACTGATATTCACCCGATAACCTTGGGCGCCGATATGTGCTGTGACTCGGCTCATAAAACCCTGCCTGTGCTGACAGGCGGCGCATATTTGCACATTTCAAACATTGCGCCAAGTTTCTTTGCTGAAAACGCGCAAAGAGCGTTGAGCTTTTTCGCTTCAACAAGTCCGTCATATTTAATTTTGCAATCGCTTGACATGGTAAATAAATATATATCAGACCAATATAGCGATATCTTGTCAGAATTTATAACCAAGATAGATAGCTTAAAAACAGAATTAAGCGGCATGGGCTATGTTCTT
>JBJFGD010000165.1:10331-12256 GCA_051892355.1 Acutalibacteraceae bacterium
ACAGCTAAAGCCTGCTGTTAAAAATGGCTTTGCTTATATTATTATAAAGGAGACAAAAAATGTCTGACAAAATAAAAAAGAGCAGTTTCAGCGGTTCTATAGGCTTTGTGCTTGCGGCTGCCGGCAGTGCGGTAGGGTTAGGCAATTTGTGGCGATTTCCAACCCTTGCAAGCAAATACGGCGGCGGATTATTTTTGATAGTATATTTGCTGTTGGTTATAACCTTTGGTTTTTCGCTTATTATAACCGATATTGCAATTGGCAGAAAAACCGGCAAAAGTTCTATCGAAGCATTTAAGCTTGTCCATCCCAAATGGGGATTTTTAGGAAAGCTCACCTTTATAGTGCCGTCAATGATAATAACTTATTATGTTGTTATCGGCGGGTGGATACTAAAGTATATGGTATCTTCAATTACCGAATTTACCGCTACGGCAACAAACGGATATTTCAGCAATTTTATAACATCTAAAGCATCACCTATATTTTGGATGTTTATATACCTTGCAATAACGGCATTTGTGGTTTATTGCGGTGTCGAAAAGGGAATAGAGCGTTTTTCAAAAATAGTAATGCCGTTGCTGTTTATTTTAATTATAGGTATTTGTATTTTTATACTTACTATAAAAGATGAAAACACAGGCAGAACTGGGCTTGAAGGTTTTTTAACATATATAAAACCTAATTTAAACGATATAACAAAAGAATCAGGCGGCATTGATTTTATAAAAATTATGAATCTTCTGCTTGATGCCATGAGTCAGCTGTTCTTTTCACTGTCGGTTGCTATGGGAATTATGATTACCTACGGTTCATATGTAAAAAAAGATGTAGATTTAGGCAAATCGGTAAAACAGATTGAAATTTTTGACACTATCATAGCATTTCTTGCCGGTATGATGGTTGTGCCTGCGGTGCACATATTTAATTTGACCGAAAGCATTAGCGAAGGCGGCCCCGGCGTTATATTTGTAATTTTGCCGCAGGTTTTTGAAAAAATGGGATTTGCAGGCCGTATAATTGCGCCGTTATTCTTTATTATGGTAGCGTTTGCGGCACTTACCTCAAGTGTTTCTATTATGGAAGCAATTGTAGGCAGTTGTACCGAAACATTTAAAGCTGACAGAAAAAAGGTAAGCATTATTATTGCACTTATTGCAATGGCAGGTGCGGTGATAGTATGCTTGGGTTATAATGTGTTGCACTTCGGTGTTGCACTGCCTACGGGCAAAACAAATCAAAACCTGCTCGATGTCCTTGACTATGTCGGCAATAATTTGCTTATGCCGTTAATATCGTTGCTAACCTGCATTTTAATCGGCTGGGTTGTAAAGCCTAAATGGATAATTGATGAGGTTGAAAGCAACGGTTGTAAGTTTACACACAAAAAACTTTACACCGTTATGATTAAGTATATCGCACCCGCGATTATGGTACTGCTTTTATTGCAGGCAGTCGGCGCTTTTAACTTTTTAAATAAATAAATTTTTAACATCGGACAAAACTTGTTTTTGTCCGATGTTTTTTGCGTATAATTGTGGCAAAAAACAACTTAATCCCCAATATATAGTACGGAATAGAGGTAAAGGGAGAAGAGGATAAAAAAGTTTCAAAAAAAATGAAAAAAAGTGTTGACAAACGGAAAATGATGTGGTAATATAATCGGGCACCTTTGAGAAAGGGTGCGCTTAAAGGGGCCGTAAAAGGCTCAGACGAACCTTGAAAATTAAACAACGACAAGATAATAAGGACCCGACAATTCTTAAGAGAAATCGAAAGAAAAAAAGGACAATTATTAATGCGTCAGCATTAAGTAAATGAGTCGAAAGAACTTAAAAAAGATTTTAATACTGCAAAGTATTTAAATACAAATTTTTAGAGAGTTTGATCCTGGCTCAGGACGAACGCTGGCGGCGTGCCTAACA
>JBJFGD010000166.1:0-2978 GCA_051892355.1 Acutalibacteraceae bacterium
CTGCAAGGTAACGGCCTTCATAGATAGAAGCAAACGCATTGTGGAAGTTTGCAACATCTGCAGTGTGAGCCTGGGTACCTGTTGCGTGGCAGAACTGAACATCGGGATACTTTTTAGCAGCATCAATAAGGAATGACTCATGACCGAAAGAATCGGCAAAGATGATGTCACAACCTTCAACCTCGATAAGTTCAACAGCTGCATCGTAGCAGTCTTTAGACTCAGGAATCTGTGTCTTTTGAACATACTCAACATTCATTGCTTCGCAAGCTGCCTTTGCAGCATCCATAAAGTTTTTGTCATAGGTTGACTGCTCGTCATGAAGGAATATAAAACCAACCTTCATATCGCTTGCTTTAGCGTCTGAGTTTGTGTCTTTTGTGCCGCAGCCTGCAAAGCAGAAAAGCATAGCTGCTGCCAAAAGAAGTGCGATTAACTTTTTCATTTTTAAAACTCCTCTTTTTAAAAATCTTTATGTAAATTTTATTACATACAATTATCTGCGAAATTTAATACCTTCGGTGCTCATTTCGTCAATCACGGCAAGACTTTCTACCCTTATTCCGTTTTTGCGCAAACGGTCACCGCCGCCTTGAAAGCCCTTTTCAATAGCACAAGTAGCGCCTACAACCTGCGCACCTGCCTGATTTACAATATCTATAAGACCTTCTAAAGCCTTACCATTAGCAAGAAAATCATCTATTATAACTACTCTGTCATTACTTTTTATATAATCTTTAGCGATGACAATATCATATTCGGTGTTATGTGTATATGAATGTACCCTTGCGGTGTAAACCTCACCCGACACATTCGAGCTCTTATTTTTTTTGGCAAAAACAACAGGCAAATGCATAACAGCGCCTGCGGCAACCGCCAAAGCAATTCCCGAAGCTTCTACCGTAATAAGCTTTGTAACCGAAGCATCACTGTAAATGCTCTTTATTTCTTCGCCCATTTTTATAAGAAAATCAACATCTAACTGCTGATTTAAAAAAGAACCGACTTTAAGAACATTGCCGGGAAGCACAGTACCTTCATTAAGTATTTTCTGCTCAAGTTCAATCATTAAAGTCAACCCCTCATAAAAAGCACAAAAGCAGACTGATAAAATACAGTCTGCCTTAAAACAAATAACGCTATACATACCGACAGAAACCAAATCTGTCGGTCAAAACCAATAGTCGCAACTTATGGCGTTGCGGTAGAAACTTTTGGACCATACACCCAAAATTATATTGGCAAACTGTTTTAATATTAATCTGCAAGAATATCGTAACACAATAGAATGTGTTTGTCAACAAATTTCGTCACAAAATAATGTAGTAATATTGCACAAATTTATTTAATTTGACAAAAGCTTTTATTGGTTTCCTGTTATACAGTCAGCAACATAAATACCCATAGCGCCCGATTGTGACAGTCCGCGGCAGATACCGCTGCCATCACCTATAATATATACATTATCTATAAGCTCGAACTTTTTGTTCATAAATTCCGGACGGATAGAGTAATACTTGCTTTCGCAACCGTAAAGCAATGTATCATCATTAGCGGTGCCCGGAGCCACTTTATCAAGTGCGTATATAGTTTCAATAATATTTGTAAGTATACGGTGCGGCAGCACAAGCGATATATCGCCGGCTGTTGCTTTAAGTGTAGGTATAACCGTGTTTTGAGAAAGTCTGTGTTCGTTGGTGCGTCTGCCTCTGATAAGGTCGCCAAAGCGTTGCACCAACACATTGCCTTTACCTATCATATTTGCAAGACGCGAAATATTTTCGGCATATTCTGTCGGTTGATTAAACGGTTCGGTAAAACGAATACTTGAAAGAATTGCAAAATTGCAGTTGTCGGTTTTCTTTTCTTTTTGCGCATAAGAATGACCGTTAGCGGTAATGATACCGTGATTGTTTTCTGCGGATACAAGTCCGCCTTGGTTAAAGCAGAACATACGGCAGCGGTCTTCAAATGTTTTTGTTTTATAGAGAATTTTAGGCTCATAAATTTTTGAAGAAAATTCTCGCCAAATAATATCTTTCATTTCAACTCTGACACCGATGTCTATATGATTAGAGCGCATTTTGACATCATTTGATTTACAAAAATCAGACACAAAATTAGCACCCGATCGTCCTGTTGCTATAATTATATTTTTAGCCTCAAAAACCTCGCCGTTTGTGTAATTAAGTATGTATCCGCTATTATTTTTTTCAACACTGACACAGTCATAAAAACTGTAAAGCTCAGTACCTGAAGCCTTGATTGCTTCAATAAGATTTTGCATTGTAAGATAATTATTGTCGGTGCCTAAATGCTTAACATTCATATCAAGCAAACGAAGATTATTTTGTATACACTTTAGTTGCAAATCATCATTTGACTTAAACACCTGCGGAACACCGGATGTGCAATATTTATTAAGTATTTTATCAACCTCATCTATGTAAAGGTTTGCAAGATCATCACCGAGTTCTTCACCCAAAGTTCCGCCGTAAGCCGTGCCTAAATTAAACTTTCCGTCACTGAATGCACCGGCTCCCGCATAACCGCTTGTAATACTGCAAATTTTGCAGTGAACGCATGTGTTGTTTTTACCTGCAGGACAAACGCGCTTTTCAAGCTCGTTACCGCGCTCGGTTATAGCTATAGTCATATCAGGGCTGTTAAGCCTTAAACGGTAAGCCGCCATAAGACCGCCTATTCCGCCGCCTATAATTACGGTATCAAACTTCTTCATATAAATCACTCCATAAAAATCGGGCTGCAAACCGCACAAGCGGTTGCAGCCCTTACTGCTTATCTATTTTACATTAATAAACCGAAAATGTCAACTCGATTTATTGATAATTATAAAAAAACTGATAGCAAATTTATTTTTATTAAATTGTTTTAACACCTGTTTATTTCTCTTTCTATCATTAATAGTCTGTTGTATTTTGCAGTGCGGTCGGTGCGGCAGGGCGCGCCTGTTTTAA
>JBJFGD010000167.1:0-12187 GCA_051892355.1 Acutalibacteraceae bacterium
AATCAGCGCCGTGACGCACTTGATAAATTAAAGTCTCTCAAAAAGAGCAATGCAATCACAGAAGATGACGAATCAAACGGAGAGAAAAAAATTCAAAATCTTACCGACAAGTTCTGCAAAGAGATTGATGAGATTGCGAGCAACAAAGAAAAAGAGATAATGGAAATCTAATTTTTAAAATAAAAATAATGCGGCGCACTTTTCGTGCGCCTATTTTTTGGATACTGGAGAAAAATAATGCCTTTATTTAAGAAAAAGAAGACCGAGCAAAGAATTTTGCCTACGCATATTGCCATTATTATGGACGGCAACGGCAGATGGGCAAAAAAGCATTCATTGCCACGCACGGCAGGTCATGCGGCAGGTTCTAAAAATTTTAAAGATATTGCAAGATATTGTAACAAAATCGGTTTAAAATATTTAACGGTATATGCCTTTTCAACCGAAAATTGGAAGCGCCCTAAAGAAGAAGTCGATAATATTATGAAAATATTTCGAGAATACCTTGAAGATGCTAAAAATTTTAAGGATGAAAATATTCAGGTTCAGTTTATCGGTGATCGCAGTGTGCTTGATAAAGACATACAGCGGCTTATGAAAGAGTCTGAAGATGCGTCGGCTAATGCCACAGGTTTGCATCTTAACATCGCAATAAATTATGGCGGCAGAGATGAGATTGTTCACGCGGTAAAACAAATAATTTCAAACAATACATCTGCAAAAGATGTAACAGAACAAACCATTTCAAACAATCTTTATACCGCAGGTCAGCCCGATCCTGATTTTATTATAAGACCAAGCGGCGAATACCGTCTTTCTAACTATCTTATATGGCAGTCGGCTTATGCCGAGTATTGGTTTTCTGATATTTTATGGCCTGATTTTAAACCTAAAGATTTAGAAAAGGCTATTGAAGAATTTAATCAACGCAATCGCAGATTTGGCGGTCTATAGGAGGAAAATTATGAAAAAGCGTATAATTTCAGGCGTTGTAATGGGCGCCGTAGTAGCTTTGGTTTTGGCTTTGGGCTTGCTTTTAGAAAACTTTATTATAACAGCATTTGTAGCGATTATTGCAGGTATAGGTGTTTTAGAACTTGTAGGCAATGCCGCAAAAATAGAGTGGATTGTTTTTAAAATACTATCGGGTGTTTATACCGCTATAATGGTATTTATATTATCTTCTTGGTTAGAGGAAGCTTTAAGACTTTCGTTCTTTTTTAATGATGACACCGCCAGTCAAATTGAATTAACCACAAGCGATGTTTATCTGCCTGTTATCGCTGCTATAATCTCAATAGTATATATTATTGCATGTGCAGTTTTAATTCTTATAAAACAGGCAGATTTTGACCTTTCTAAAATTGCCGTACTTTGCGGAATGCCGTTACTTTACGCATTTGCTTTTTCTACCATAAGCAGTATTATAACCGCAACTAACGGAATATACTATTTACTGTTAATACTCAATTTTTCATGCGTGTGCGATATGGGCGCTTACTTTGTAGGTGTCAGCTACGGCAAGCGAAAGTTGTGCCCTGAAATTAGTCCTAACAAAACGGTTGAGGGCGCTTTGGGCGGTATAGTGTCAAGCATAGTCGTAAGTTTGATAATAACTCTTTGTTACGCAAAATTCACTGCGATTATTCCAACCGTTTTACTTACAATACCGCTTTGTATAGCGGGTATGGCGGGTGACCTTTTTGCTTCGGTTATCAAGCGTAAAACAGGAATTAAAGATTACGGCAACCTTATACCGGGGCATGGCGGTGTGCTTGACCGCGTAGACAGTATGCTGTTTATTGCACCGCTTATTTTCTGCCTTATGTTTTTAGGTGTTCTTTGATGAAAAAACTAATAATTTTAGGTTCTACAGGCTCAATAGGTACACAAGCGCTTGATATTGTCAGAAACAATAGAGATAAATATTGCATTACCGCTTTAGCTTCAGGCAGAAACATTGATTTGCTTGAGAAACAGGCGCGTGGGTTTTGCCCAAAAGCCGTAGCTGTTTTTGATGAGTCTGCCGCCGCAGACTTAAAAGTTCGGCTTCGTGATACCGATATACAGGTGTTGTCGGGTTCAGAGGGTGTTTGCGATATTGCGCAGAGTGACGGCGATATTGTGCTAAATGCCATTGTGGGTATTGCAGGTCTGCGTCCAACGCTTGCGGCAATTGATGCTAAAAAAACAATTGCTCTTGCTAACAAAGAAACACTTGTAACAGGCGGTGAAATTGTAAACCGCCTTTTAAAAGAAAAGGGTGTAAAGCTGTTACCTGTTGACAGCGAGCATTCGGCTATATTTCAGTCGTTGCAAGGTACGCCAAGCGGGGCTTTAAAAAGAATTTTGCTTACCGCGTCGGGTGGGCCTTTCTTTGGCAAAACGGCTGATGAGCTAAAAAATGTGACCGTTAAAGAGGCGCTAAATCACCCCAATTGGTCAATGGGTGCAAAAATCACTATAGATAGTGCTACACTTATGAATAAAGGGTTAGAGGTTATCGAGGCGGTGCATCTGTTTGGTGTAACGGCATCACAAATTGAAGTGTTGGTTCATAGGCAAAGTATTTTACATTCGGCTGTCGAACTTTCAGACGGCGCGGTAATTGCACAGCTTGGCACCCCTGATATGAAGTTGCCTATTCAGTATGCGCTTACATACCCTGAGCGCGGTGAATGTTTTGAGCAACTTGATCTTTTTAAGGTAGGTTCACTTACATTTCAAAAGCCTGATACAGACACCTTTAGACTTTTGCCGATTTGCATAGAGGCAATAAATCGAGGTGGGCTTTACCCCACTGCGTTAAACGGCGCTAACGAAGAATCGGTAAAACTGTTTTTAGAGGGTAAAATCAAGTTTTTACAGATTGCCGAGCTTAATGAAAAGGCAATGCTTTGTTGTCAGAATAAGACTGATTTTTCAGTTGAAGATATATTTGAGGCAGATGCCGCTGCCCGCGCAGTTGTGCGCGAAAGCGTTAAATTATAATTTACTTTTAGGTCGTGATTGAAATTTCTGCGTTTTTAAATGTTCTTAATAACATATGGCCCTATGCGGTTGCGATACTGCTTTTTTTAATTCTTATTGTTATACATGAATTCGGCCATTTTATCGCCGCCAAACTTTTGGGCGTGCGGGTTAATGAATTTGCTGTTGGTTTTGGGCCAAAGCTTTTTAAGTGGGGACGCGGCGAAACAAAATATGCAATAAATTTAGTGCCTTTAGGCGGCTATTGCGCTATGGAAGGCGAGGACGAAGAAAGCAACGACGAACGTGCTTTTTGTAATAAAAAGGCTTGGCGCCGCTTTATAATTGTGGTTATGGGCGCTCTTTTCAATTTGTTGTTAGGTCTTATTTTAGTGGCTATTACTTTAATACCAGAGCAGCGTTTTACTACAACTACTGTGGCTTCTTTTCATGAAAATGCCGTAAGCTCGCAATACGGTTTACAAGAGGGCGACAAAATTATTAAAGTAGACGGCAGAAAAATTTTTACTACCTATGATTTAAGTTATGCCTTTACAAATATAGATGACGGTGCTATTGATATAACCGTTAAGCGTAACGGTGAAAAAGTACAGCTTGACGGTGTAAAATTTGATACCGATGAGGCTGACGGTATAACTTATCTTACGGTAGATTTTTATGTTGAGGGTGAAAATAAAACTTTTACAAGTTTTATATCTCATACATTTAATACAACTGTATCGTACTGTGCAGTTGTATATCGCTCAATTATAGATTTGATTACTGGTAAATACGGCATAAGCGCTATGTCGGGGCCTGTGGGTGTTACCGCCGCAATCGGCAATGCTGCAAAACAAAATCTGGCTTCACTACTTCCTATAATGGCACTTATTACCATAAATTTAGGTTTGTTTAATCTGTTGCCGCTGCCTGCGCTTGACGGCGGAAGATTGGTATTTATTTTATTTGAAATGATTTTCAAAAAGCCAGTGCCGCAAAAGTATGAATCGTTAGTTCACGCTGCGGGTATGGTTTTGCTGTTACTGCTTATGTTAATAATTACTTTTAAAGATATTTGGTCATTAATAGCAAGGTGATTTTATGTATACAAATTCTACTACAAAAAGAATATATGCGGGCTCTCTTGCTATAGGCGGCGGTGCGCCGGTCAGTATTCAGTCAATGCTTTGCGCGCCAGCACATGACATTGAGGGCAATGTTAGTCAAGCACTTGAGCTTCAAAATGCGGGCTGTGAAATAGTGCGCGTATCGGTGCCCGATATTGAAACTGTAAAAACTGTTGAAGCCTTAAAAAAAGCAATTAATATTCCGCTTGTGGCAGATATTCATTTTGATTGGCGTTTAGCTATCGAAAGTGTTGCCGCAGGTGTCGACAAGGTGCGTATAAATCCTGGTAATATCGGCGATGAAAGCAAGGTAAAAGAGGTGGCACGGGTTTGCCGTGATAAAAATATACCTATCAGAATAGGCGTGAACTCCGGCTCTTTAGAAAAAGAAATACTTGCAAGATACGGTGCCGCCACACCCGAAGCTATGGTTGAAAGCGGACTCTATCATATATCACTTTTAGAAAAATATGATTTTAATAATATTGTATTGTCGCTTAAATCGTCTGATACAAAGCGAATGTATGATGCATATGTTTTAGCGGCTGAAAAATGCCCCTATCCGTTGCATTTAGGCGTAACCGAGGCGGGCACCGAAAATGTAGGTGTTATAAAATCCGCCGCGGGTATCGGCGGTTTGCTGCTTCGCGGTATAGGTGATACACTGCGCATATCTCTTACAGATGAGCCCGTCAAAGAGGTATATGCCGCACAAAAACTGCTTAAAGCGATCGGTCTTCGCAATCACGGTATAAAATTTGTGTCTTGCCCCACTTGCGGCAGAACAGAAATTAACCTAATCTCGCTTGCAAAGCAAGCCGAAGAACGGTTTTCAAATATAGATAAAGATATTACTGTCGCTATTATGGGTTGCGTTGTTAACGGACCAGGCGAGGCCTCGGCCGCTGATATAGGAATTGCCGGCGGTAAAGAATGCGGAATTATATTTAAGAATGGCAAAATATTATATAATAAGGTTCCCGAAGAAAAGCTTTTAGATTTATTAGAAAAAGAAATTAACAAGATGTGAGGAATATAAATGTACTCTTTTGAGGAGTTGTTCTCTGCGTATTTAAGCAGTGATCTTTTAAACACATTTAAAGGTGTTAAAATAAATGAATGCAAATTAAATACTGAAACCCGTGATTTAAATTTAAAGATATCCAGTAATACATATATACCTTCGTCAAAGGTAGCCGTTTTGCGCGAAGAGATTAAACATACATTAAGTCTTGAAAATATTTTGGTTGAAATCGCATTTTCAACCGAGTCTTTTTGCACTTCGGCAATAGAAGATATTGTAGCTGAAATTCGTTCTAAAAATATAATTTTCAACGGTTTTTTCAATGATGCGCAGTATGAGCTTAACGGTAATAATTTAAAAATAACTCTTAAATACGGCGGTTACAGTCATATTTGTGAAGGTAATTTTGAAAAGATATTTAAAACTGTTGTTAAAAATCGCTTCGGTTTAGATATAAATATTTCATTTGACGGTGTTTTAGAAGATGCCCCCATAGTTTTACCCCAAAGTGAGCCAATATCGCAAAGACAAACCGAAAAGCCAAAGGCAGAAGCTAAAGAAAAAGCACACGAAAAGCAAGAAGAAAAGAAATACGACTATAAACCCGAAAACGGTTTGCCCGTATATCTTGAAAGTGCTAAACTTTTCTACGGCAGAAAAATTGACACAAATGTTACAAAGTTAAGCAGCGTTGTTCTTCCGCAGAATGACGGCGAAAGCGTATATGTTTCCGCTTGGGGAGAAGTATTTGGGTTTGAAAGCCGCATACTTGATACCAAGCGCGGCGGAAAAATGGTTAAGGTGAAATTTTATTTCAGCGATACTACCAATTCTTTCAGCGCGTCGCTTACAAAGTTTTTTGACCCGAAATACAGCAAAAATATGGACGAAGATGCGAATGAATTTTTAAATTCTATCAGTGCGCTTAAAGACGGTGCGTGCGTTATTGTTAACGGCGACTATTCTTATGATAGCTGGTCAAGAGATTTTGTGCTTGATGTAAAAGCATTGGCATCTATTAAGAAATACGAAGAAATTGATGATTATGACGGCGAAAAACGCGTTGAATTGCACTGCCACACCAATATGTCTGCAAAAGATGCGGTATCAAGCGCGGGTGATATTATAAACCGTGCGTACAAGTGGGGTCATAAAGCAGTAGCAATTACCGATCATGGTGTAGTACAAGCATACCCCGCTATTGCCGAAGCGGTATCAAAAATACAAAAAAGCGGCGGCGAGTTTAAGGCTATCTACGGCGTAGAAGGTTATTTTATTGATGATACCCGACACAATCTTGACGGACTCACAACTAAAGAAATTGCAAAGCTTCGTAACCACCAAATAATTTTAGTACGCAATCTTGTAGGTCTTAAACATCTTTACGAATTAGTATCAGATTCGCATCTTAATCATTTTTACGGCAGACCTGTTATTATGCGTTCAAAGTTAGACCAGCTTCGCGATGGTCTTATTATAGGCTCTGCCTGTGAGCAGGGCGAGCTTTACCGCGCGGTGGTTGACGGCAAGCCTGAAGAAGAACTGTTAGAAATAGCAAGTTATTATGATTATCTTGAAATACAGCCTATCGGTAACAACGAATTTATGGTGCGCGACAGCGTAAAACCCGACAAGGTTGATAAAAAGGGCAATGTTACACCCAACCGCTTTAAACATGTTACAAGCGTTGAGGTTATCAAAGACTTCAACCGCAAAATAGTTGAAATCGCCGATAAGCTGGGCAAAAAGGTTGTCGCTACAGGCGATGTGCATTTTCTTAAAAAAGAAGATGGAATTATCCGTCAGATAGTTATGGCAGGGCAGGGCTTTGATGATATTGAAAATCAAGCACCGCTGTACTTAAAAACTACTTCCGAAATGCTCGAAGATTTCTCTTATTTCGGTGACCGCGCCTATGAATTTGTAGTTGAAAATCCAAATAAGATTGCCGATATGGTATCTGACGAGGTTATCCCCGTGCCAAAGGGCAACTACCCGCCTGTGATAGAGGGATCTGACGACCTGTTGCGTAAAATTTGTTGGAAAAATGCCCACGCAATTTATGGAAATCCTGTACCTGAAATAGTTGAAAAGCGCCTTAATAAAGAACTTAATTCTATTATCAACAACGGCTTTTCTATAATGTATATATCGGCTCAAAAACTGGTGGCTTACAGTGAAGAACAGGGGTATTATGTTGGCTCACGAGGTTCGGTAGGCTCATCATTTGTTGCCACTATGGCAGGCATATCAGAGGTTAATCCGTTAGCACCGCACTATGTGTGTAAAGGTTGTCAATATAGCGAGTTTTTCACCGACGGTTCAGTCGGTTCGGGCTTTGACCTGCCCGAAAAGAATTGTCCGCGCTGCGGTATGCCGCTTGACCGAAACGGTCACGATATACCGTTTGAAACATTTCTTGGTTTTAAGGGCGACAAGGTGCCTGATATTGACCTTAACTTCTCTGATGAAGTTCAAAACAGAGTTCAAGAATACACAAAAACTTTGTTCGGCGCCGAAAATGTTTATAAAGCGGGCACTATTTCTACTATTGCTGAAAAAACGGCTTTCGGCTTTGCAAAAGCTTATGCCGAAAAAATGAACATTGTTTTGAGTCAGGCAGAGCTCAACCGTTTAGCATCACTTGTAGAGCATGCGCAGGTTAAAAGCACTACCGGTCAGCACCCTGCGGGTATGATTATTGTGCCTAAGGGTATGTCAATATATGATTTTTGCCCTGTGCAACACCCTGCTGATGATGTTAACAGTGATATTATTACAACCCACTTCGACTTCCATTCTATTCACGACACCATTTTAAAACTTGATGAGCTCGGTCATGTTGTGCCTACTACATATAAATATCTTTATGAATATACAGGCATAGATGTTAACACCGTTTCTATGAGCGACCCCAAGGTTTACAGTCTTTTCACTTCAACCGAAGCGCTGGGTGTATCACCCGAAGAGATAGAGTCAAAAACAGGCACTTTCTGTTTGCCCGAATTCGGAACACCGTTTGTTCGCGGAATGCTTGTTGATTGCAAACCGCAAAACTTCTCTGACCTATTGCAGATTTCGGGTCTTTCTCACGGTACAGATGTTTATCTTGGTAATGCAAAAGATTTGATTGAAAACGGCACCTGCACCATTTCAGAGGTTATCGGTACGCGTGATAACATAATGGTTTACCTTATTCATCAGGGTATGGATGAGGGCAGAGCGTTTAAAATCACCGAGACCGTGCGTAAAGGTCTTGTCGCAAAGGGCAAGGTTTCTAAAGAAGAATGGCAGTCTATGGAAGACGATATGCGCGCTGTAGGTGTGCCCGAGTGGTATATCGGCTCTTGCTATAAGATTAAGTATATGTTCCCAAAAGCCCACGCTGCGGCATATGTTATATCGGCTATAAGGCTTGGCTGGTACAAGGTGTACCGTCCGCTTGAGTTTTATTGCGCATACTTTACCGCCCGACCTGAAGATGTTGATGTGCCCACCGTTATAAAGGGTAGGGGCGCAGTGCTTTCTAAAATGAATGAGATAAAATCAAAGGGTAAAGAGGCATCTAAAAAAGAGCTTGATACTTATGATACATTGCTAATATTTAATGAGATGATGGCTCGCGGCATAGAGGTTTTGCCTATAGATATTAACCATTCACACGCTATGAAATTTTTACCCGAAGACGGCAAAATGCGTCTGCCATTCGGTTCGCTTTCGGGCGTTGGCGAAAAAGCTGCTTACTCTATATATGAAGCCGCACAAAAAGGCGACTTTGTCTCTCGTGAGGATTTTGCAGTTGAAGCAGGTGTTTCAAAAACAATTATTCAAAATCTTGCAGATATGGGTGCGCTTGCCGACCTGCCCGATACAAACCAAATGTCTTTATTTTAGTTAATTAAACTAAATAACGCACAAGTATTAATTTATAAAAAGCCCCGCACATATTGCAGTTTATTTTTGTGTTTTACTATAATATATTTTGTAAAATTAATGTTTATGGTGATAAATATGCTAGAGAATATTAAAAAAATCAAATTTGCAGAAATTATATTCACTGTTTGTCTTATTTGTATAGGCACATTTCATGAATATATTTCATGCATTGCGGCGTTTATAATGCTTGTATGGATTATATATAAAGCTATATACGATAAAAAGATATACTTTTTTCTTAATATTACTTCTGTTTCGGTGCTTTGTATAACCCTGTTTTATGGCTTGACTGCCTTTTGGGCGGTGGATAGTGGCATGGCTATTATAGGGTTTGTTAAGTTTTTGCCTGTTCCGCTATATTTGTTGGTGTTGATGCAAACCCAAGATGATATTGACGGTATTATTTCAAAGCTTCCCCTTATAGCCGCTGTTATGACGGTTATAGCGGCAATAGGTATGCAAATACCCCTTTTTACCGACTTTTTCTCGGTTTCGGGCAGACTTTCAGGTTTTTTTGAATACCCGAACACCTTTGCGCTATTTGCGCTTATAGCTGAACTTATCGCTCTTTCAAAGCCAAAACTTAAAATTCTTGATTTTATCATAATTGCAGTTTTGGTTTTCGGCATACTGTATTCGGGTAGCCGCACAGTATTTGTATTGGCGGTGGCGGCTAATGCGGTTTTAATTTTTGCTGTAAAAAAACGCCGCGTAAAGCTTTTTGCTGTGGCTGTGATCGGTGTTTTAGCCGTGGGCGCAGGTATTTTTGCTATTGTTTCAGGCAGCACCGATGCTTTTGGAAGATTTTTGACTATATCTCTTAATGAAAGCACCTTTGTAGGTCGGCTCTTATATTTTAAAGATGCACTTCCGCTTATATTAAAGCATCCGTTTGGGCTTGGGTATATGGGCTATTACTATATGCAACAGTCGATACAAACGGGTGTTTACTCGGTAATGTTTATACATAACGATTTTTTACAGCTTTTGCTTGATGTTGGTTGGCTACCTACGGCGCTTTTTGCGGCGGCAATAATTAAATCAGTTTTCTGCGGCAAAAAACCTTTTTATAAACGCGTCATTCTTGCTGTTATGGCACTTCATTGCTGTTTTGATTTTGATTTGCAGTTTATGGCAATGTTTATGCTGCTCCTGCTTTTTACCGATTACCGTAATGGCAAAGAATTTTGTATTAAAAACATAGAGGCGACCTGCTGTTTAAGCTTTGTAACGGCTATGATTTGCATTTATTTCGGTATTTCGCTTACGCTATATAATTTTGAAAATTATGAAGCCGCACTTGCAGTTTATCCGTTTGATACTCGCAGTCAAACAAAATTGCTTACAAGCGAAAGCAATATCGACAAAGCGTGCGAAATTGCCGATGAAATTATCAACCGTAATGAATATGTAACGGTCGCATATAGCGCAAAGGCAAGAAATGCTTATTCGCAAGGCGATTTTGCAAAGGTTATTGAATATAAAAATCAAATTTTTGACAGATCAACATTTGCTTATGAGGAATGCAGTGAATATTGCTATATGCTGATTAACGGTATTTCACTTTATAATCAAGCGGGCGATACTTATAGTGCACAGATTTGTCTAAAAGAGCTTGAATTAGCTGCTGATTCGGTTCATACAGCCGATGATAGGCTTAGCGGTCTTGGCGCAAAAATTAAAGACCAACCCGAAACTCTGCTACCCGAAGATGTTGAAAATTATCTAAAAACTAAGGTGATTAAGGCAGAGTGAATAACAAGGATTACAGCTTGTTTATGCAATATCTTAAATTTAGTATTAATTTAAATAATTAACTGAATTTTGTCTATGCTGTATTTTGTTGAAATAAATTTTATTCTATGTTTTTTCAAAGAAAATGTTTCATCTAAATATTCTAAAGTTATTCTAACACTTCATTTACAAATTTTAAAATATGTGATATAATTCTATCAAATAATTAAATTTGAGGCGATTTCAGTGTTTGATGCAAAAAAAGTTAAGGATGAATGTGTAAGTTGGATAAAGTCTTTTTTTGAAGAAAACGGAAAAGGCTGTAATGCCGTAGTTGGCATATCCGGCGGAAAAGACAGTTCTGTTGCGGCGGCGCTTTGCGTTGAAGCGTTAGGCAAAGACCGGGTTATTGGCGTGCTTATGCCGCAGGGCGAGCAGCACGATATAGATATGGCATATATGTTGGTAAATCATCTTGGTATAAAGCATTATGTTGTAAACATTAAAGATGCGGTTGACGGTTTGCTTGGCAGTATGCCGCAAGATTTAGATATAAGCGTTCAGTCAAAAATAAATCTACCCCCAAGAATCAGAATGTCTACCCTTTATGCCGTGTCACAAAGCTGTAACGGCAGGGTGGTAAACACCTGTAATCTTTCTGAAGATTGGGTTGGTTATGCTACCAGATACGGTGATGCTGCGGGTGACTTTTCACCTTTATCAAACCTTACCGTAACCGAAGTTAAGCAGATAGGCAATGTTTTGGGCTTGCCCCGTGAATTGGTTGAAAAAACGCCGATAGACGGCTTGTGCGGTAAAACTGACGAAGAAAATTTAGGCTTTACTTATGCAGAACTTGATAAGTATATCCGCGAGGGTGTAATAGAAAATGCCGAAACCAAGGCATTAATAGATCAAAAGCACGCCGCCAATTTGTTCAAGCTTCAACTTATGCCAAGTTTTAAGCCTGAAATTTAACAAAAAACACCTGAAACCACAAGCGGTTTTAGGTGTTTTTTTGGAGCTGAAGATGGGATTTGAACCCACGGCCTTGAATTGTAATCAGGAATACTCAAATTTTCATTAAATCTTACATTTTTACTAATTCTTTACCTTTTATCAGTTGAGAACAAAATGGCTTTTAAGTATAATAATATTGGTGATGATATGAAAACAATATTGATAGTTGACGACGATACGCATATCAATGATTTACTGTTTGAGATATTAACAAAAGCAGGATACAAGGTTCTTCGTGCATGGTCAGGTACGGAAGCAAAAATGATTATAGAAAATAATACACCTAACTTAATTCTTCTTGATTTAATGCTTCCTGGTATAAGCGGCGAGGAGTTAGTACCGCAATTTAAAGAAATACCTATTATTATATTAAGTG
>JBJFGD010000168.1:0-2941 GCA_051892355.1 Acutalibacteraceae bacterium
CCCACCCTTCACGATATGGGACTTACTGCCACAATCGGCAAAGGTGAACGAAATCAAGCGGTTATTGATTCTATTATAAGAAATAAAGCGGTTTATTTGTGTGCTTTAGGCGGTGCCGGCGCTCTAGCTGCCGAAAGAATAAAATCAAGCCGGGTTATCGCCTTTGATGATTTAGGTTGTGAATCGGTTAAAGAACTTATTTTTGATGATTTTCCGCTTATAGTCGGTATTGACTGCCACGGCGGCAATATTTTTAAAAGATAAATTTATAAAACTAATATTTTTAACCATTAAAGAAACAGCTTCCCTTACACCATCAAGGGAAGCCGTTTTTCATATTTATAATACTGTAACATTATTAAACTTTATCTCTAAATTAAGGTCATCAATACTTAGTGAAATAGGTAATCCGGATGGTGAAAATTCAAAGCTGTAAGCATAATCGTTAATATATCGGTCTATAGTACAGTTTTCTTCTTTGCAATATGCAGTAAGACCTTGTTTAGATACATCACTTATAATATCATACAAAATATGTACCACAGCCGTTGAAGGCATACTATGTGTTTCAGGTGTATAGGTTATACCAAGATATTCTGCAGTAACACCGTCACTGTTAAAACGCAAAGTAAAATCCTTTATAGTTTCAGGTTTTACTACGGTAGATGTAAAATTGTCATCTAATATTTCAACATAACATTCAAATTCTGCTTCGTTATATGTAATAACTGCAGAAAAATTAATGTTATTAAGAACAGGCTCCACCGTTTTTTTAGAGGTACAGCCGCTAAACAACAGAAAAATAAGAGGTAAAATTAAGATTTTATGACGCAAATAATCACCTAATCAGTAATCGTTTTAAGCCCCTCAATAATATCTGTAGGTAGAATAGCGCGTTGTGCTGTGTTTTTTGCAAGTTCATCGGCTACAGCACCGTGAAGCCATACAGAATTAAGCACTGCTTCAAGCGGATCGTAGCCTTGTGCTAAACGCGATACAATCATACCCGAAAGCACATCTCCGCTGCCGCCTTTTGAAAGACCGTTATTACCTGTGGTATTAAAGAAAATCTCACCTTTTTGTGATGCAACAATTGTGTTAGTGCCTTTAAGCACCAATATGCAATTGTTTTCCACGGCAAACTTTTTTGAAAATTTAACGCGGTTTGCCTCAATAACATCGGTAGTGGTGTCGCACAATCGCGCCATTTCTGCGGGATGCGGTGTTAGTATTACCGGGGCTTTTATTTTACTAATTAAATTTATGCTGCCTATAAGTGCATTTATGCCATCTGCATCAATAACAGTTGGAATATTTGTAATTTCAAGCGTTCTTTTTACTAATTTTACAGTTTCGTCGCTTCTGCCAAGCCCGCAACCTATCAGCAATGCTTTGCTACTTGAAATTGCAGATAAAATAGTTCTGTCATACACTATGGGGGCGCCGCTTTCTGAAGTAGGTACAGGTATTGTTACGGCCTCTGGCACACTAGCAGTAAAAGCCGAATAATTTTTATCACATACAAGTGCTTTAACAATGCCTACACCGCTTCGAAGTGCTGCCTTAGCCGATAAAATTTCAGCTCCGCACATACCGTAACTGCCGCAAAAAAGCAATGCTGTGCCATATGTCCCCTTGTGCGAATTACGGGGTCTTAAATGAAGTGCCGGTTTATCAATTATAAGACAGGCATAATCATCTATAGGTAAACCAATGTCAAGCACAAGCGTTTCACCGCAATATTCACTTGTTTGCGGCAACAACTGGCAAAGCTTATACGCTGTAAAAGTAAGAGTTAAATCTGCCTTAAAAGCATTTGCAACCTCGCCGCCGTCACAAAAAACACCGCTGGGTATATCTATTGCAATTTTAACGCAGCTATATAAATTGATTTTATCAATAAGATTAGAAATTTTTTCTGATAAACATCTGTTAAGACCTATACCAAAAAGCGCATCGATTATAATATCAAATTCACCGCAAAAATCTTCGATTATTTTAATTTCTTCTACCCCATTTTTATAGTTAAGTGCAGTATCAGTTACAGGGTACCCCATAGGCAAAAGCAGTGTAACATCAGCGCCGCTGTGCTTTAGATTTGCAGCAATAACCAGACCGTCTCCTCCGTTATTGCCCGCACCGCACATTACGCAAATTTTTTTACCTATAACATTAAATCGTTTTAAGATTTCAGCAGTAGCGGTATCCCCCGCTATTTTCATAAGCTGCGCATAAGAAAAAATGCCGCTTTTAACGGCATTATCTTCTGCAATTTTTATTTGAGTAGATGTTAAAACCTTCATAAAATCACCTTAAATTAAAGCATCTGCCACATATTTTGGCAAAAATTTTTTCATTGCATCAATCATTCTTTCATCCGGTGCAATTACAACTGTCTGTTTTACCTTGCCTTCGGGTTTAATTACAAATACATAAGCATTATCAGTAGGATTGCACGCAAACAAAGAATCTTTCATAATGTCTTCGGGCAGACCTTTACGGTATTTTTCTATTCGCTCAACAGCGGTTAGGTCAAAATTCATTACGCGTTTACGCGAACTTTTAGAAACAATTTTATCAATATCCATTTCAGAATTGGTGATAATATATTCATATTCTACCGATAACATAGAATATAGTTTATAAGCACCGTAAATTGTTAGTGCTGCAATTACAATGAAAAGCGTGGGTATAAATAAATACGCAGCTATCATAATTATAATAGCAGCAAGGGCTATGCCTATATATGCGCACCAGGTTTTGCCAGTTTTTTTAATAGTAACCAGTTGTTCAAAAAAGTGTCCATTTACGGTACCTCCGATAAGTATACTTGCATTATTAATTATTTTAGTATATAATTAACAAAAAAGCAAGTACAGTTTTTTAATATGTAATGAATAAGGTGAAAAAATGAAAATCAAACAAGGTTTTAAGCTAAAAA
>JBJFGD010000169.1:0-2939 GCA_051892355.1 Acutalibacteraceae bacterium
ATCGAAGTGTCGGTTATCAAGCCTTTATACCAGTCAAGCGAAAAACCTTCAAAAACCCATACACTTCCGCCCGAGTTAAATGAAAAGAAAATCATAACCGCAACGGGTGCATAAAGAAAGAATAGTATTAAAGCTACATAAATACGAGAAAGTGTTTTCATACAACAACCTCCTCATCGTCACCAAATTTATTCATTATGAGCGTGCTTATCAAAATAAGCACCATAAGAATAAGTGATAATGTAGATGCAACATTATAATACTCAGGACCTGTATTAAACAGGTATTCAATAGCATCACCTATAAGCAGGGTTTTGTTGCCGCCCAACTTTTGTGAAATGTAAAATGTGCTGACCGACGGTACAAACACCATTGTAATACCCGATATTACACCGGGTAAAGATAACGGCATTATAACGCGGCGCATACGCGACATACCGTTAGAGCCAAGGTCGCTTGCCGCTTCAAGCAAAGAATTATCTATTTTAGACATAGCGGTGTATATCGGTAAAATCATATATGGTATAAAGTCATACACCATACCTAAAATTACAGCACCCGGTGTGTTGATAAGCTGTAACGGACCAATGCCTAACAACCCTAAAAACTTATTAATAAGACCTGTGTTTGCCAAAATGGTAATCCACGAATATGTACGAATTAAAAAGTTCATCCACATAGGCAGCATTATAAGCATAATAGTCATTCGTTGTGCGCTTATTTTCATTTTGGTCATAAAATAAGCCATAGGGTAGGCGAGCAACAGGGTTATAATTGTGGCTATTAATGCATACAGAATAGAAAGGGCAAATGCCTTTTTAAATCTGCCGATTTGCTCAAAATTTGCAAGTGTAAAAGCACCCGAACTGTCGGTAAAAGCAAAATAAATCATCATGATAAGCGGCACAATAATAAAAATTATTGACCACACTATATATGGCGCAGCGGTAATACGGCTGCCAAAGCTTTTTTTATTCATCGTCATCCTCCGGCTCAATGTCTGAAAGATGCTCCATCTCTTCGCTATAGGTGCTATAGTCGCCGTAAAGGCCTGAATATTCTGACTTTTTCATAATGTGTATTGCATCAGGCTCAATATCAAGACCGACATTATCACCCACAAAACATTCATCGGTGGTTTGAATCATCCACTTGAAACCGCCGATATCTACAATGATTTCATAGTGAACACCCAAAAAGTCTACCGAGGTAACTACGCCCTTTAACATTCCCTTATCAGCCGATACTATATCAACATCTTCAGGGCGAACTACAACATCAACATTTTCATTTTTGTTAAAGCCTTTATCAAGGCAATTAAACACATAACCTGAAAATTCAGCTTTAAAGTCATCGCGCATAATGCCGTCAAGAATATTTGACTCACCTATAAAATCGGCTACGAATGCGTTTTCGGGCTCGTTATAAATATCTTGCGGAGTGCCTATTTGCTGAATTTTGCCCTTGTTCATAACAACTACGCGGTCAGACATTGTAAGCGCTTCTTCTTGGTCGTGGGTAACAAATATAAATGTGATACCAAGCTGACGCTGAATACGGCGCAGTTCTTTTTGCATATCTTTGCGAAGCTTAAGGTCAAGTGCTGCTAACGGCTCGTCAAGCAGTAAAACCTTAGGTTTATTAGCAATAGCGCGCGCAATAGCAACACGCTGTTGCTGACCGCCCGAAAGGGTAGAAACCGAGCGTTTTTCAAAACCGTCAAGGTTTACAAGGTGCAGCATTTCGGTGACAACTTCTTTAATTTCGGTTTCTTTCATTTTTTTTACGCGCAGCCCGAATGCAATGTTTTCATAAACATTCAAATGCGGAAAAAGCGCATAACGCTGAAAAATGGTGTTAACCTGTCGCTTGTACGACGGCACACCATTTATTTTTTTGTCTTCAAAAACAACTTCGCCGCTGTCAGCATCTAAAAAGCCTGCAATTATTCGCAGCGTGGTGGTCTTGCCGCAACCCGAAGGACCTAAAAGTGTGATAAACTCTTTGTCTTTAATTTCAAGGTTTAGGCCGTCAAGCACCTGTTCATCGTCAAATGAAACGAAAATGTCTTTGAGCTCAATAATATTCTGTTTTTCCATTTAAGCATCCCCCTTTGTCAAACACCCCAAGTGTCGACAGTAGTAAAGTGTTACGTTTACCCTGCGCGATACCCCAGCCGTTTGTTTGTATGCCCTGACAAAGGGTTTTTCATAGCCTTGCAATATACAGACTACGGCATACATTAGTACCGGCCGTCTTTCTACACAGATGCGTTAAATGCTAATATAAAATTTTATATTAACATTTATAAAGATAAAGGTAAATTAATAAAAAGTCAAGTAAATTTTGCAAAAATTGTAGAATATGCGTCTTGATTTTTAATATAACATATAATACGCTTTTTTCTTTTAGAATACTTGTAAAAATTCGAGTTTTTGTTTTTATTTTATTTACATATTTTGGCTTTTGTGATATAATTAAACACATAAAATTTTAAGGGTATTATAGCAATTAAAAAGAGGGTAAAACAAATGTCAAAATGTTTAAAAAAATTATTTGCAATTATGGTGTCGCTTGCAATACTTATTGCCTGCATACCAACAGTTTCTGTTTTTGCAGAAACCCAAAGCGGCACCTGCGGTAAAAATGTAACCTGGTCGCTTGATACCGATACAGGTGTTCTCACAATTTCCGGCAGCGGGGATATGGATGATTACTATGGGTATTATGCGCCTTGGTATTCACAAAGGGGTTCTATTAAGTCTGTTAATATTGAAAACGGTGTTACAAGAATAGGCAGTGATGCATTTTGGTATTGCAGCAGTTTGACATCTGTCAATATACCCGATAGCGTTACAAGTATAGGCAGGGGTGCGTTTCACGATTGCAGCAGTTTAAAAAAGGTAAATATAACCGATATTGCAAAATGGTGCGGCATT
>JBJFGD010000170.1:0-8227 GCA_051892355.1 Acutalibacteraceae bacterium
GTTGCCACTGCCATCGGAAGCGGAGTTACCGTTTGTAACAATAAAACTTATGGCATAAACGGTGATGAAACCATTCAAATTATAAAGGGCTCCACTCCGCTTGTTACACCCGATGGGTATTTTGGCGGTTGCATAATTGAAAGCGGTCCTCAAACAATTATTTTGCTTACCGAAAACCGCGCTTTTCGCAAAGTAATTATGCAAAATTTGATACATCCTTATATTGAAGATATAAGTTACATATCAGCTAAAAGTGCAAAAGCAGAACAACCTGTTATACCAGAGCAGCCCCAGATTACCGAATCCGATGAATATATCACAGATGTTGATACGGAGTATGATGAAAGTATAGATTCTCAAAACGCTTATGAAGCAGCATATACGCAGAGTGATGAACATAACATAGAATTTGTAATGGACGAAGACCCCGCAGAAGAACCGACTGAAAAAGAAGAGCCTGCAGTTACTCAAGAGGATGCATTTTACAATAATATGTATGCTCAAATTGAAGATGAAAAAGAAATACAGTCGCGTTACGAACAAAGCTTTGTTCCGTCAGAAAAAGACAGTATGTTTATCGCAGATGACGAATACGAACATCAACCGATAAAAAGTAAAAATAAAAAAAGCCGTTCTATGGACATAACGATAGTATTGCTTGTTGTTATTCTGCTGCTTGCAGTACTGTCTTTGGTATATTTTGTATTTTTAAAGCCGTATACTATGGGCATAAGCACGGGTGAATATTTAAAAGAAATTTTCAGCGCATCAAGCAATAATTCATTATTTTAAAGGGGGCCGCGCAATGAATTTATGGAGCAGTACTTTGGGCAAAATTATAATGACGTTTTTAATATCAATGGTTCCGGTAATTGAATTGCGCGGTGCCATACCCATAGCGGTTGCAAACGGGCTTAATTTTTGGGTGGCTATTATTGTTTCTATAATAGGCAATCTTGTCCCCGTACCGTTTATTATTTTGTTTATTAGAAAAATTTTTGCCCTTATGCGTAAATGGAGCAACAAACTTGATGCACTGGTGACTCGTCTTGAGCAAAGAGCCGAAAAAAAGTCTGATGTGGTGCAAAAATACGCTTTTTGGGGACTTTTTATATTGGTGGCAATTCCGCTTCCGGGCACAGGCGCGTGGACGGGCGCATTGGTTGCCGCAATGCTTGATATGCGGCTAAAACGGGCTATGCCATCAATAGTGTTGGGCGTTATCGGTGCAGCGGTAATAGTTACATTTGCTACTTACGGGGTTAGCGCTCTGTTTTCTTAAGATTATTAAATTAAAATTAAAAATAACCTTTTACGGTGTTTCGCCGCAAAAGGTTATTTTTTATTTATATTTGCCGTTTTAAAATCATAAAATGTAATAAAAATTTATTACAGGGTGATATTATGGCAGAAAAAACTCCGCAAGACTATGCGCGCGAATTAATGGAAATGTACCGCGCAACAAATAGTATTCAAAACAACGAGATTAAAAATCAATCGGGTGCAGACCAAACCCAGACAGAATCTCAAAAGCCACAAATTGTTATTCCGCCAAGTATGGTTTTTGATGACGGCGTGGGCGGCCTTACCGTAAATGTTACAACACTGCGCCGTCTTTATCCTGTAAAAGGTGCTTTGGTAACGGTGTTTACGGGCGAACCCGACAGTATGCAAATAATTGAAATTGACACCACCGATGAAAGCGGTCAGACGGGTATGTTTAAACTAAAAACACCTGTAAAATCAGAGTCACAACAGGTAAACAATGACGGTGAAATTCCTTATGCTAATTATAATGTTTCGGTGCGTTCTGACGGCTATGTAGAGCAGATAGCTATGAATGTCCCTGTATTTTCAGGCGTGGTCTCGGTGCAGGGTATAGATTTAACCCCCATAGCAGCCGCAGGCAAACACACCTCGCCGCAAATCATACAGGGCGGAAGTAATTACAATTTATAAAGGGGAATCTTTATGCCTGAAATACTATATCCCGTGATACCGCAAAATATAACGGTGCATTTAGGACCGCCTGATTCACCGGCAGAAAATGTTACGGTGAATTTTGTCGATTATATAAAAAATGTAGCTTCAAGCGAGATTTATCCAACTTGGCCTGAAGCCGCTTTGCGCGCTAATATATACGCTATAATCAGTTATGCGCTTAATCGCATATATACCGAATGGTACCCGTCAAGGGGATACGATTTTGACATTACAAATTCTACTGCGGTTGATCAAGCGTTTGTGCCTAACCGCGAAATATATGAAAATATAAGCCGTATAGTAGATGAAATTTTTAATAATTATGTTGTAAAACAGGGTAGTGTAGAGCCGTTTTTTACACAGTTTTGCAACGGCACTACCTCTACCTGCCCGGGCCTTTCACAATGGGGTACGGTAAGTCTTGCAAACGCAGGGTTGACACCTTTTGAGATATTGCAAAATTATTACGGTACCGATATAGGTATTGTAGAAAATGCACCTGTAGCTGAAATTGAAGAATCTTACCCGGGTGTGCCGCTGCGTATAGGTGATTCGGGCAACAATGTAAAAATAATTCAAACCGAACTCAATCGCATAGCGCGAAATTACCCCGCAATACCTAAAATTGCTGAAGAAAACGGAGTTTTCGGGGTTGATACTGAAGCGGCTGTGCGAAAATTTCAGCAGATTTTTGAACTTGCACCGACGGGCGAAGTGGATAAATCAACATGGTATAAAATAAAACAGTATTATGTAGGTGTTAAAAATCTTTCTGATTTAGTATCAGAAGGCGTAACGCTAAGTGAGGCGCAAGTGCCTTTTGCTACACAGTTGAGTGAGGGCTCACAGGGTATAGGGGTTAGAACTATACAGTATTATCTTAATATAATAGCTTATTTTAATCCCGATTTAAATCCTCTGCCGCTTGACGGCATATACGGCCCCGAAACCACTGCCGCTGTAAAGCAATTTCAGCAGTATTACGGTTTGCCTGTAACGGGTGTTTTAAATACTGCTACATGGAATGTGCTAAATCGCATATATTCAGAAACGGTAGAATTTTTGCCCGAGGGCTATTCGGGCGATTACGGAAAACTGTATCCGGGGTATTTTTTAAGCGAGGGAATGAGTGGTGAAAATGTTCGTGATTTGCAAACCTATCTTGCGCTTATAGGCAGAAATTTTGAGGCTATACCCGAAATTCCCGTAACGGGTTATTTTGGTACACAGACACGCGATGCGGTAATTGCTTTTCAAAACGCTTTCGGTATTCCCGCAAACGGTGCGGTAGGCCCTATAACATGGAATACCATAGTACAGCAATATGACTTTTTGGTATCGGGCGGCAATTCATAAAAATACAATTTCAGGTAATAATAAGTGCGTAGATTAAAATCAAAGGTGAGCAAAATGTCAGGCAGTGTAGAAGATTATAAAAATTATTCATTAAGCGGCAATATAGGCAAAGATATTTCACTGTTTGAAGAAATTTTCAGTCGCGATGCGGTGCTTAGAATACGAAAAGTAAATATAGGTAAAACAGGTGTGCTGTGCGGTCTTATTTATATGGACGGTATGGTAAATTCAATGCAGATTGGCGAAACAGTTGTAGAGTCGATTGTTAAATGTGATTTGCAAAGAGGATTTATACCCGACACTGACTTTATTGCAAAAAATATTCTTTTTGCTAACGAGGTAGATAAAACCTATAAACTGCCCGATATGCTGCGCTCAATACTTTATGGGGATACGGTGCTGCTTGTAAACGGTAGCAAAGATGCGCTTACTATAAATACAAAGGGGTGGCGTACCCGAGGCATAAAAGAGCCTGACAGCGAAAGAGTGCTTCAGGGGCCGCGTGAGGGTTTTGATGAGGCGGCAATGTTTAACCTTGCTATGATAAGGCGAAAGCTGCTTACCCCCGACCTTTGTATAGAGTTAATGCGTTTAGGTCGGCGAAGCGACACAGCAGTTTTTATTTGCTATCTTGGCTCACTTGCAGACCCTGCCACTGTTAAAGAGCTTAAAAAAAGACTTTCTAAAATAGATATTGACGGCATACTCGATAGCAATTATATTGCTGAAAATATTCGTGACAGCCTATTCAGCACCTTAAAAACAATGGGCTCTACCGAGCGCCCCGATATTGTGGCGGCGCGTCTGCTTGAAGGGCGAATAGCGCTTGTGGTAGACGGCACGCCCGTAGTGCTGACACTTCCGTATTTGTTTTCTGAAAATTTTCAGTCTGATGAAGATTATTATCTTAATTTTTGGATTTCATCACTGTCGCGTATGTTGCGGTGGTTTTGCTTTTTTATATCGGTCAGTGTACCGGGTGTTTTTTTGGCGCTTATTACGCATCATTTTGATTTGCTGCCTACACACTTTGCGTTATCGGTATCGGGGCTTAGGTCGGGTGCGCCTGTAGGCAGTGCGGCTGAATGTATAGCGCTTATTTTCGCTTTTGAAATACTCAAAGAAGCAGGACTCCGTATGCCGCAAAATTTAGGGCACGCCCTCAGCATTGTGGGCGGTCTGGTTGTAGGACAAGCCGCTGTTGAAGCCGGTATTATCAGTGCGCCTATGCTGATTGCGGTATCGCTTAGCGCTATTGCAGGGCTTATGGTGCCCAGACTTTCGGGCGAGGTGTTTTATTTAAGATTTATAATTGTGATTGCCTGTGCGGTATTAGGGCTTTACGGTTATTTTATAGTTTTGTCGCTTTTTGCGATGCAGGTGTTCAGTATGAAATCATTTGGAACCGATTATACATCATCATTTGCAAAACCTGATTTTACTCACCTTAAAGACAGTTTTATAAGAGCACCGTGGAGTATGATGAAAACGCGGCCTGTCTTTAACAAAAACAAAGTAAGAAAGGGCAGAGCCTGATGAAAAAAGTATTAGTGTTTATTTGTGCCGCCGGTTTGATTTTTGCCTGCGGTTGCACAGGCTACCGTGAAATAGAACGCGGATATTTGGTAACCGCCGTTGGTTTTAAAAAGCAGTCTGAAAAAACCGAAATAGTTTTAGAAACACTTTTACCGAATGACACCGCAGAGAATACCAAAGAAACAGAAATTTTATCAGGTGTAGGCACAAATTTTTCAGATGCTTATAAAAATCTTCAAAACAGTCTTATAAAAGCGCTTTATTTTGAACAATGCGGTGTGGTTGCGGTGGACAGTACATTCAGCCAAGATGAAATCGCAGCAATTTTAGAATTTTGTCATAATTTGCCATCACTTAATATAGGTGTTTATGTCATCAAAACCGATAATATAAATTCACTTTTTGAAAACGGCGGCACTGTGGGTTATGATATTATAGGACTTATAAAAAATAAAACTGAAAATCAAGGCGATACCTTTTCAAATCAGCTTTATCAGATAGAAAGAGATATGTCAAAAGAAAAGGCTATATCGTTGCCTGAAATAAATGTTATAAATAAAAAATTTGTTTTAGAGACAAAATAAATGAAAGCAGAAAATAAAATGAAAGAACAAAGTTATAAAAGCCATATTTTTGCAGCTGTCATGCTTTTTGTAATGGGTAACACGGTAATAACGCTCCCATTTTGCAAACAAGAAAACTTTTTGCTTGTGTTTTTGTTAAGCGCAGTTTTTTGTATAGCATTTATTTTACTTACTATACCAATTTTAAAATATGCTTTTACTTATAAGCAATCGGTGTTTAAAAAGATAATGTTATTTATTACGCTGCCGGCGGTTGTGGCAGCGGCGGCATACGGTACAGTATCGGCTTTTTTAGATTATATATCATTTGTGCGCAATATACAGCTTTCGCAAACAAGCGGTATTTTAATAACAGCCGCAATGCTTGTTTTGATAGCTGCGTTTATGCTTTGCAGCGGCGGCGCAATTTTAAAGTTTTGCCTTTTGATGGCGGTTATAACGATAGCGGTTGTATTGTTGCTTTTTGCGGTTTCAATAAAAATGTTTGATATATCTTCTTTAAATTTAAGTCTAAAATTTAGCGGCGGTGAATTTGCAGCTTCGATTAAATATTTTTTAAAGTATTTTTCTGTTACGGTAGTACCCGTTGCCTTTGCTTTGCAAACACAGCAACGAATAAGCGTTTCAAATATTATGTCCGGTGTTTCTGCAGGGTTTTTGGCTGTTGCATTGTGTTTGCTTCAAAGCTTATTTGTTTTAGGCGTTGCCGTATATCAGTACAGTTATCCTTATATTTATGCGGTAAGTGCTTTTTCTTCGGGCAGCCTGTTTACACGCCTTGACGGACTCGTTTATTTTATGTTCTTTGCCGTTACTGC
Source organism: Acutalibacteraceae bacterium (assembly GCA_051892355.1). Taxonomy (GTDB): domain Bacteria; phylum Bacillota; class Clostridia; order Oscillospirales; family Acutalibacteraceae; genus UBA737. The sequence goes on from JBJFGD010000170.1 coordinate 6,278, forward strand.
CGTTAAGGTGGGTATATGCGTAAAAACTATAGTTTTGATTATAGAATTTATAACGAAAAACAATAAAATCGGCATCTGCTAAATAAATAGCAGATGCCGATGCGTTTTAATTTGATTTTATGAATTAATAATTTTCAGCGTGAATTTCAAAGTATGCTTTCGGGTGTGCGCACACAGGGCAGATTTCGGGTGCTTTCATGCCAACAACAATGTGTCCGCAGTTGCGGCATTCCCAAACCTTAACCTCACTTTTTTCAAAAACTTTAGCAGTTTCAACATTCTGAAGTAATGCGCGGTAACGCTCTTCGTGATGCTTTTCAATTTCGGCAACCATTCTGAATTTTGCGGCTAATTCTTTAAAGCCTTCTGCCTCTGCTGTTTCGGCAAAGCCACGGTACATGTCGGTCCATTCAAAATTTTCGCCCTCGGCAGCTGAAAGCAGATTTTCGGCTGTATCACCTAGGCCATTTAACTCTTTAAACCACATTTTTGCGTGTTCTTTTTCGTTATCTGCAGTTTTTTGGAATAAGGCTGCTATCTGCTCAAAACCTTCTTTTTTTGCTTTTGAAGCAAAATAGGTGTATTTGTTGCGAGCTTCTGATTCGCCGCTGAAAGCCGCCATAAGGTTTTTTTCTGTTTGAGTACCTGAATATTTATTAGTTTTTACTGACATTTTCAAAATCCTCCTTAAGTTAATTATATTCATATTATATATTTTTAAACAAAAAATATCAAGAAAAATTTAGGTGTAAGATATATAATATTTCTTGAATAAATTTACGCTATGTGTTAATATATTTTAGGTGATTAAATATGTTTTTTAAAAAGCAGTCGGGCACCTTCGGCTATCTTATAGTAGGGCTTGGCAACCCCGGCAGAGAATATGAAAACACACGGCATAACGCTGGCTTTGTAGCGGCAGATGCGCTGGCAGAACAGTTTAATCTAAATTGGTCTAAAAAAAAGTTTGATGCGATTTACGGCGATTGCGAAATTGCCAACACACGCGTAATAGTTGCCAAACCTCAAACCTATATGAATCTTTCGGGCAAGGCGGTGTCGGCACTTGCCTCGTTTTACAAAATACCGCTTGATAAAATAATTGTTTTGTTTGATGATGTATCACTTGATGTAGGCAAAATAAGAATTCGCCGCAAAGGCAGTTCGGGCGGTCAAAAGGGTATGAATAATATTATAGATGCTATGGGCAGTCAAGATATCATGCGTGTCAAAATCGGCGTAGGCGCAAAACCGCACCCCGATTATGATATGAAGGATTGGGTTTTAGGCCGCATACCTAAAGAGCAGGCATCTGATTTTAAAACCGCTACCCAAAATGCGGCAAAAGCTGTAGAAGAGATTATTGCTAACGGCATTGACAGCGCTATGAATAAATACAGCAAATAATTTTTGTATGAAATGTTTAATTGATATATTAAAAACCGAACCCGATTACGCGCGGTTATTAAATTGTGTGACAAGCGGCAGTTTTCCAATTGCGGCAAGCGGTCTGTCTGATGTGCACAAAGCCTTTGTTTCTGCGGCGCTGGTAACACACACCGGCAAAAAGGCGGCGGTTATAACCCACGATGAAGCAACCGCTGTGGCTTTAAAAAATGACCTTTTGTCTTTTGGAATAGATGCGTTGCTTTTTCAAGCAAGAGATTATAACATTACGCGTATGGCGGGGTACTCAAAAGAGTACGAACATAAAAGAATTGACACCCTATCAAGAGTTCTTGATGGGGCTTTTGACGTGCTTGTTTTGTCGGTTGAGGCGGCAACTCAGTACACAGTACCGCCAAAGATTTTAACCGATAATATAATTACAATAAATTCGGCAGATACTATAGATGTATCAACACTTTGCGACTGTCTTGTGAATGCGGGCTATGTGCGCAGCGAACTGTGCGAGGGGGTAGGTCAATTTGCTGTGCGCGGCGGAATAAT
>JBJFGD010000170.1:8327-12056 GCA_051892355.1 Acutalibacteraceae bacterium
TGCGAGTCGGGCAATATAAAAGAGCGGCTAAAAAGTATTTACACAATTGAAAAAGAAGATATAACAACAGCTCTTGAAAAAGGCACATTATGCCCTAAAAGTGCAAAGCTGCGACTTACTTCGGCAGAATTGCAGTGCAAATTTAACAGTGCAATTTATTTTGAAAACTTTCCGCGATCTTCTTATGAAACCTCGCTTAAAGAAATCATAACCTTTAATTTTAAGCGCTCCAGCCCTTGGGGCGGCAATATCAACGCGCTTTGTGAAGATATTTCATATATAACGCATATAAAGGGTACGGCGGTAATTTTAGCAGGTGAGAAAAAAGCGGCGCGTGTGCTTACTGCTGAACTTAATGACCGTGAAATACACGCAGCATATCTTGAAAAACCCGACAAATTACCAAAAAGCGGCGTGTTTGTGCTTGCAGGCGGGCTTTCCGGCGGTTTTGAAATACCTATGTGTAAATTGTTTGTGACTACGCACAGACATATATCGGCAGAGGGCAAGTTAATTCGCCGTCAGCCTAAAGACGGCAAGCGCATAAATTCACTTGAAGAACTAAACCGCGGCGACTATGTTGTTCACACGGCGCACGGTATAGGTATTTTTGACGGCATTAACCGTATTACTAACGGCGGTGTTACAAAAGATTATATTAAAATTAAGTACGCAGGCAGCGATATACTTTATGTGCCCGTAACACAGCTTGATATGGTATCTAAATATATAGGTGCCGCAGAAGACAGCGGCATAAAGCTTAATAAATTAGGCGGCAGTGAATGGCAAAAAACCCGTTCGCGCGTTAAAAAGGCTGTTCGCGATATGGCAAAGCAGCTGACGGCGCTTTACGCCAAACGCATGGCGACAAAGGGTTATGCTTTCAGTCAAGATACCGATTTGCAAAGCAGTTTTGAAAGTCGGTTTGAATATGAAGAAACCGACGACCAAATTCGCTGTATCAATGAAATTAAGCGCGATATGCAGCGCGATATACCTATGGACCGCCTGCTTTGCGGCGATGTAGGATTTGGCAAAACCGAGGTTGCGCTTCGTGCTGCCTTTAAGTGCGTAAGCGAGGGTAAGCAGTGTGCGCTTTTGGTGCCTACAACAATACTTGCTATGGAGCATTATAATACCGTAATTAGCCGTTTTGGCGATATGCCGCTTACCGTAAAACTTCTTAACCGATTTGTCTCAAAAAAAGAGCAAGAAAAAACTATTGCGGGTTTAAAATCGGGCAGGGTAGATATGGTTGTCGGCACGCATCGGCTTATTTCAAAAGATGTTACATTTAAAAATATAGGGCTTGTAATTATTGATGAAGAACAACGGTTTGGTGTTGCGCAAAAAGAAAGACTTAAAGAGCTATACCCGTTTGTAGATATACTTACTCTTTCTGCAACACCTATTCCGCGAACTTTAAATATGGCTATGAGCGGTCTTCGTGATATGTCATCTATAGATGAAGCGCCGGCTGACAGACAACCGGTACAAACTTATGTTTTAGAGCAAAACGATGGTGTACTTATAGATGCCATAAACCGAGAACTTCGCCGCGGCGGTCAAGTTTATTATTTGCATAACCGAGTTGATACCATTGTGCACAAAGCGGCGAAATTAAAACAGCTATTGCCTATGGCGCGCATAGGTATTGCTCACGGCAAGATGAGTGAAGACGAACTAAGCGATGTTTGGCGCAAATTACTTGAGCACGAAATAGATGTGCTTGTATGCACCACCATAATTGAAACAGGTGTAGATGTGCCTAACGCAAATACCCTTATAATTGAAGATGCCGACCGTATGGGGCTTTCACAATTACATCAGCTTCGCGGCAGAGTAGGGCGGTCTCCGCGCCGCGCCTATGCGTATTTTTGTTTTAGACGAGGCAGAGAGCTTAGCGAAGTGGCATCAAAGCGATTAGAAGCAATAAGGCAGTTTACCGAGTTCGGTTCAGGCTTTAAAATCGCTATGCGCGACCTTGAGATACGCGGCGCAGGCAGTATTTTGGGCGGTGAACAGCACGGCAATATGGAGGCTGTCGGTTATGATATGTATCTAAAATTGCTTGCTGATGCCGTTAATGAAGAAAAGGGAATAGAGCCGCGCGAAGAATTAAGTTGCACCATTGACCTTAATATTTCGGCACATATCCCTGAAAATTATATCGAATCACTGCCTGCACGGCTGGGCATTTATCGCCGTATTGCCGATATTCGTGATGACGGTGATGCTGCTGATGTTATTGACGAATTGTGCGACCGCTTCGGCGAGCCGCCGAAATCGGTTATGGGGCTTATAGAAATATCACTTTTGCGCAGTCGTGCATCAAATGCAGGCATAACCGAAATCACAGGCACTCCGACTGCGGCGGTGCTTCATACCGTGAAAATTGATATGCAGATTGCATCAAAATTAGCAGATGAGTTTAAAAACAACTTTACAGTATCCGCTTCTGTTAAGCCTGCGTATATAATAAGGCTTACAAACGGTCTTAAAGTCAGCGAGGTTGTGTCACGGCTTGCTAAAGTTTTGTAAAAAGGTTTACAAATTCGTATAGACTTTTTTAAAATAATAGTATATAATTAGTTTAAATAATTTATCTAAATTATATAAGGAGAAATAAAAATGAATATTTTAAAAAGAACTTTTGCAGTGGCGCTGTGTTTAGCGCTGATGATTACCTGTTTTGCAGGCTGTCATCAAAAGGGTGAAATTGCCGTAACTGTGGGCGATTATGAATTTAGTTCGGGCTATTATGCTTGCGCACTTGTATTTGCCGATACACAAGCACGCGCTTTGGTAGAGGATGATTTATCTGAAGAAGGCGACTTGCCTGATGACATTGATTACTACAAATACAAGGTTGAAGACACCGACTATGTAGAGTGGGTTGAAAAAACAGCACTTGATACCATTAAAAGCACAGCGGCACTTAAAACACTATGTGCTAAAGCCGGTGTAGAACTCAGTGAAGAAACTAAAGCTTCGGCAAAAAGCAATGCCGAATATTTATGGGATACATACGGCTATTCTTATCTTATGGAAGCAAACGGCGTAAGTGAAGCTACATTTACACAGTATATGACCGATTCGTATCTCGCAGATGAATATTTTGAATACCTTTATGGCGAGGGCGGCGAAAAAGAAATTGCTGCAGATAAGCTTACCGAGCAGTTAAGTCAGGCATATGTTCTTGTAAATAAAATTGAAGTTGATTTCAGCAGTAAGACCGAAGATGAAATAACCGCGTTACGCAATCAGTTTACAAGTTACGAGACCGCGCTTAAAAACGGCAGTATGACTTTTGAAGAGGTTTATCTTGAATACAATGAAATTTCTGCCGAAGAACATACTCATGAAGAGGCTGAAGAGGGTGAATCATTACCTCAAGATCAGCACGCCACGGTGATTGGCAGCGAAGATACCAACTATGCTTCAGATTACTACGATGATGCAAAAGATATGGCAACAGGCGAAGTAAAACTTATTACACTTGATGATGAGGCAGGTCTTGTTTTGCTTATTAAAAAGGATATAACCGCTGACCCATACTATTTAGAAACTTTTGACAGCACACTCCGCCAAGATATAGTTGGTGATGAATTTACAGATGATATTGATAAATACGGCGAAGATTTAGAATGCAATGTAAATAAATCATCAATCAAGCAGTTTAAGGTTAAGAAAATAGAGTATCCGGCATAAAAAGTAAAATTAATTACG
>JBJFGD010000171.1:0-12049 GCA_051892355.1 Acutalibacteraceae bacterium
AACAGGCAAACAGCGGCGGCGTGTTGCTTTCGTCTATGGGTAATCCGAAACCGTTACCTGTATATTGGGACAAAATTCTTATTAATGCTTCACAGGTAACAAATCCGCCGATTGACCCTTTGCGTGAGCCAATGGAAACGCGTGTCTTTTTGGGCAAAAAACCCGAAAAGATTGAGCGTGATGAAAACGGTAATATAAAATGTGATTTGCCCCCGCAAATAGAGCTTTCTATGCCGGTTATGTTTTCGGCAATGAGCTACGGTTCAATAAGTTATAACGCTCATGCTTCGCTTGCCCGTGCCGCTACAAAGCTTGGTATTCTATACAACACCGGTGAGGGCGGCTTGCATGAAGATTTCTATTGTTACGGCGAAAACACCATCGTGCAGGTGGCATCAGGCCGTTTCGGTGTTCACGAAGACTATTTAAGCGCGGGTGCCGCCATTGAAATTAAGATGGGTCAGGGCGCAAAACCGGGTATCGGCGGGCATTTGCCGGGCGCAAAAATTGTGGGTGATGTTTCGCGCACTCGAATGATACCCGAAGGGTCTGACGCTATTTCTCCTGCTCCGCATCACGATATTTATTCTATTGAAGATCTGCGTCAGCTTGTATTTTCGCTGAAAGAGGCAACAAATTATAAAAAACCTGTCATTGTAAAGGTTGCCGCTGTTCATAATATTGCGGCAATTGCCAGCGGTATTGCCCGAAGCGGCGCGGATATCATAGCCATTGACGGTTTTAGAGGCGGCACAGGTGCCGCACCTACCCGTATTCGTGATAATGTCGGTATTCCGATTGAATTAGCTTTGGCCGCAGTCGATCAAAGACTTCGCGATGAGGGAATACGCAATAACGTTTCTTTGGTTGTGGGCGGCAGCATACGCAGTGCGGCCGATGTTGTAAAAGCTATTGCTTTGGGTGCTGATGCTTGTTATGTTGCAACTGCGGCTTTGCTTGCATTAGGTTGTCATTTGTGCCGCACCTGTCAAAGCGGTAAATGCAACTGGGGTATCGCAACACAGCGCCCCGAACTTGTAAAGCGACTTAACCCCGATATGGGCAGTGAACGCCTAATTAACTTAATGACCGCTTGGCAGCACGAAATCAAAGAGCTTATGGGCGGTATGGGTATTAACTCTATTGAGTCTTTAAGAGGAAACCGCCTTATGCTTCGCGGTGTAGGACTTACTGATAAAGAACTTGAGATCCTTGGTATCTCTCACGCGGGAGAGTGATAATAATGAAACGAGTATATGTAAATGAAGAATGGTGCCTTGGCTGTCATTTGTGCGAATATAACTGTGCTTTTGCAAATTCAGGTATATCTGATATGGCGACAGCGCTTAAAGGTAAAAATATTTATCCCCGTATTCATATTGAGGGCGATGAAAAAATTTCTTATGCTGTGTCTTGCCGCCACTGTACCGACCCAATATGTGTAAAAAGCTGTATTGCAGGTGCAATTTCAAAATCAGACGGTGTGGTTCGTATAGATAAAAACAAATGCGTAGGCTGCCTTACCTGTGTATTGGTGTGCCCTTACGGTGCGTTGGCGCCCAATGAAAACGGAATTATGCAAAAGTGTGAACTCTGTCTGCAAAACACCTGCGGCGAGCCCGCCTGTGTTAAAGGATGCCCAAACAGAGCTATCGTTTATGAAGAGCGAGGTGACGACGAATGAAGCAGTATGTTATTATAGGTAACGGTGTAGCCGCAGTTGGTGCTATTGAAGGTATACGCAGTCTTGACAAAGACGGTAAAATCACCGTTGTATCAGAAGAAAATCATCCTGTTTACTGTCGCCCTCTGATATCGTATTATCTTGAAAATAAAACCGATACCGAGCGTATGAATTATCGAGATGCCGATTTTTATGAAAAAATGGGTTGCGAAGTGCTTTACGGCAGAAAAGCAACAAGCATTGACAAAGCTGCAAAAAAAGTTATTCTTGATAACGGCGGTGAACTGCCCTACACCTCTGTTTGTGTGGCAACAGGTTCGGCTCCGTTTGTTCCGCCTTTTGAAGGGCTTGAAACGGTAGAAAAAAAGTTTAACTTTATGACACTTGATGATACATTTGCCCTTGAAAAAGCCATTACAAAAGACAGCAAGGTACTGATAGTCGGTGCAGGCCTTATAGGTCTTAAATGTGCCGAAGGTCTTCATGGGCGGGTGTCAAGCATTACGGTATGCGATCTTGCTGACCGTGTGCTTTCAAGTATTCTTGATAATGAATGTGCCGCAATGATGCAAAATCATTTAGAAACAAACGGTATTCAGTTTATGCTTGGCGATACAGTTGTTTGCTTTAAAAATAATACCGCTGTAATGAAAAGCGGCACAACGGTAGATTTTGATGTGCTGGTTCTCGCTGTCGGAGTTCGCGCAAACACCTCTTTGGTAAAGGATATTGGCGGCGAAGTAAATCGCGGTATTATTGTAAATGACCGCATGGAAACATCAGAAAAAGATATTTATGCCGCAGGTGACTGCAGCGAGGGTTATGACATTTCTTTCGGTCAAAACAGGGTGCTGGCACTTCTTCCTAATGCCTATATGCAGGGCAATACCGCCGGCATAAATATGGCAGGCGGCAATGAAGTTTTTGATAAAGCAATTCCTATGAACTCTATCGGATTTTTCGGTCTGCATGCTATGACCGCCGGAACATATGACGGCGAGGTGTATGAAGAAAAGACCGACGGTTCATTAAAACGCCTTTTCACTAAAGACGGATTACTCAAAGGCTTTATCTTAATCGGTGAAACCGAAAGAGCAGGAATTTACACCTCTCTTATTCGTGAAAAGACGCCGCTTGACTCGGTAAACTTTGAAATTTTGAAAAAATGTGCAACAACATTTGCATTTTCTAAAAAAATTCGTGGAAAAAAGTTCGGAGGTGTAGTATAATATTATGGTAATAGATGTAAAAGAACTTGATTATAAGACTCTGAACGAAAAACTGCGTGAAAATACAGAAGATATTATTCTTGAAAATTGCTGCGGTCAACGGTTTATTGCGGCAGGTATGTCAGACCGTTCTGTCACTATTAACGGCGTGCCCGGCAATGCTTTAGGCGCTTATTTAAACGGCGCTGTCATTACCGTAAACGCTAACGCGCAAGATGCTGTCGGCGATACAATGAACGAGGGTTTAATTGTTGTTCACGGCAATATCGGCGATGCCGCAGGGTATGCTATGCGCGGCGGCAAAATACTTGTAAAGGGCAACGCAGGATACCGCGCAGGTATTCATATGAAAGCATATAAAGAAAAGGTTCCTGTTATGGTTATAGGCGGTACGGCAGGCAGCTTTCTTGGCGAATATCAGGCAGGCGGCGTTATAGTAGTTTTAGGTCTTGAATCCAAAGATGAAAATATTGTCGGATTTTTCCCCTGCACCGGAATGCACGGCGGCAAAATGTTTATTCGTTCAGAATGTAAGAATGTAGTATTTCCGGGGCAGGTTACTGCCCGTGCAGTTAACGATACAGATAAAGCAGAACTTAAAGCGTATGTATCGGAATACTGCAAGGCTTTCGGTTACGATATAGATGAGGTGTTAGATTCACCTTTTACAGTTATAACGCCCGACAGCAAAAACCCGTACAAGCAGATGTATGTAGCAAATTAAAAGAAAGAGGTATATCGCTATGAAGTATTCTAAGGAAGAGGTATTACAATACATTAGGGAAGAAGATGTAAAATTTATTCGTCTTGCTTTCTGTGATGTATTTGGTAAACCAAAGAATATATCAATTATGCCGGAGGAGCTGCCTCGCGCCTTTGAATACGGAATTGCCTTTGATGCTTCGGCTGTCAAGGGCTTTGGCGATGAGGCTCATTCCGACCTTATGCTTCACCCCGATCCTGATACATTGATGGTTTTGCCGTGGCGACCCGAACACGGAAAGGTTGTTCGTATGTATTCGACAATTTCATATCCTGATGGCAGACCTTTTGAGTGTGATACAAGAATTCTTTTAAAAAAAGCAATTGAAGAAGCCAAAAAAGCCGGATATCATTTTAGTTTCGGTTCAGAACAGGAATTTTATCTGTTTAAGCTTGATGAAAACGGCAAACCCACAAAAGAGCCGTATGATGATGCTCGTTATATGGACATTGCCCCCGATGACAAGGGCGAAAATATCCGCCGCGAGATTTGCCTGATTTTAGAGCAGATGGGTATTCGACCTGAAAGCTCGCACCACGAGGAAGGCCCAGGTCAGAATGAGATCGATTTTCGCTATTCTGATGCGCTTACTGCCGCTGATAACGCCATGACTTTTCAAACAGTTGTAAGAACTGTTGCTGGCAGAAACGGGCTTAATGCAGATTTTACTGCTAAACCTCTTGAAAACGAACCAGGCAACGGTTTTCATATAAATATGTCTGTAAAAGCAGATGATGATTCAGACAATTTAGTTTATGTCATTGCGGGTGTGCTCGAAAAAGCCGATCAAATGACCGCGTTTATGAATCCTACAGAAAATTCTTATTTGCGTTTCGGCAAAGATAAGGCTCCGGGATATGTGTCTTGGTCCAGTGAAAACCGTTCTCAATTGGTTCGTATTCCCGCGGCTGTCGGTCAGTATCGCCGTGCGGAGCTTCGTTCACCCGACCCTACGGCTAACCCATATCTTGCATTTGCATTGATGATTTATGCCGGCCTTTACGGAATTGAAAATAAATTAGATTTGCCTGTTGCAACTAATATTAACTTGTATAAAACAGATGCGGAAACACTCGCAAAGTTTAAAGCGCTTCCGCGAAATCTTGATTCAGCTTGTAAGATTGCCGCAGACAGCGAGTTTATAAAAAAATATATTCCTGCTGCGATTTTGGATATATACTGTAATAGATAATTTTGTATAATTAAAACAAATAAGGGGGGCGGCAAATGAGTTTAAAAGAACGGGTTTATAGCGTTCTTGTTGTTTCTTCGGCAGAAAATTTCAATAAATCATTGTACGAATTGCTTCCCCCGGCAAAATATTCGCCTGTTGATACGGTTTCAAATGTAAATGCCGCAAAGCGCATTATAGTCGAAAAAACATATGATTTCATTTTGATTAACGCGCCTCTTCCCGATGAATTCGGCTCAAGGTTTGCAATTGATGCGAGCACTATAAAAAATTCAATTGTTTTACTTTTAGTTCGTTCTGATGATTACGCGGCAACCTTTGATAAGGTTGCCGAACACGGTGTATTTATTCTTTCAAAGCCCACATCAAAACCTGCTGTAATCAATGCCCTTGCTTGGATGGCAACAGCAAGAGAACGATTTAGAAAGCAAGAAAATAAAACGCATTCGCTTGAAGACAAAATGGCAGAAATTAAAATAGTTAACCGTGCAAAGTTGCTTCTTATCAGTGAAATGCATATGGACGAATCACAGGCTCACCGTTACATAGAAAAGCAAGCGATGGACCGTTGTATTACAAGAAAAGTTGTTGCAGAAGAAATTGTAAAAACATATTCATAAAGCTTTAATTATAACAAAGAATATTCTTGACAGGTATAGGCTTTTTGTCAAGAATATTTTTTATTATAAGGTTTTTATAATACTTCAAAATAATTTTGCGGCAGTTTAGTATTAAAGTGTATATTAAAACTTGTGTTTTTTATCCTTTTGATATATAATAGCAAATATAGATAACCAAATTTTTTCGCAGTAATAGTTGCGGAATGCAAAGTAATTTTCGGAGGTACAAAAATGAATATAACAAACGATATTAAGTACATCGGTGTCAATGACCATAAGATAGATTTGTTTGAAGGTCAATATACAGTTCCTAACGGAATGGCATATAATTCTTATGCTATAATCGACGAAAAAGTTGCGGTAATGGATACCGTAGACAAAAATTTTACTCACGAATGGCTTGATAATCTTGCATCGGCACTCGGTGACCGCAAGCCCGATTATTTGATTGTTCAGCATATGGAACCCGACCACAGCGCAAATATTTTAAATTTTATGAACACATATACCAATGCGGTAATTGTATCTTCAAATAAGGCTTTTACAATGATGAAAAACTTTTTCGGTACGGATTTTGCCGACCGAAGAATTATTGTAGGCGAGGGTGACATGCTTTCGTTGGGGCAGCACAATCTTACATTTGTTGCCGCGCCTATGGTGCATTGGCCTGAAGTTATTGTCACCTATGACAGTTTTGACAAGGTTTTATTTTCTGCAGACGGTTTCGGAAAATTCGGCGCACTCGATGCAGATGAGGATTGGGCTTGTGAAGCAAGGCGCTACTACATAGGCATTGTAGGCAAATACGGTTCACAGGTTCAGGCGCTGCTTAAAAAAGCGTCTGCGCTCGATATTGAAATAATCTGCCCATTGCACGGCCCTGTTTTAAAAGAAAATCTGGGCTATTACATTAACCTTTACAACATTTGGTCGTCATACGGTGTAGAAAGCGATGGTATTGTTATTGCATACACTTCGGTTTACGGAAACACCAAAAAAGCGGTTGAAATTTTGGCTGAACGCCTTAAAGCAAACGGCTGCCCTAAGGTGGTTGTAAACGACCTTGCGCGTTGCGATATGGCAGAAGCGGTTGAAGACGCCTTCCGTTACGGAAAAATAGTTTTGGCAACAACCACATATAACGCCGATATTTTCCCCTTTATGAAAGAGTTTATTAACCACCTTACCGAAAGAAATTTCTCAAACAAAAAGGTTGCCTTTATCGAAAACGGTTCATGGGCTCCGCTTGCGGCAAAGACTATGAAGGATATGCTTCAAAACTGCAAAAACCTTACTTTTGCCGAAAATTCCGTAAAAATACTTTCTTCTTTAAACGATGAATCTTCAAACCGTCTTGAAGCTTTAGCACAGGAACTTTCTATGGAATATGTTGCCAGAAACGGTGAAACTGCAAACAAAAATGACCTTTCGGCTCTGTTTAACATAGGTTACGGTTTGTATGTCGTTACCTCGAACGACGGTAAAAAAGACAACGGACTTATTGTTAACACGGTAACGCAGCTTACAAGTTCTCCAAACAGAATTGCGGTATGTATAAATAAGCAAAATTATTCACATCATGTTATTAAGCAGACCGGCATTATGAATGTTAACTGCTTATCTGTCGAAACGCCCTTTGAAGTGTTTGAGTCATTCGGCTTCAGAAGCGGAAGAAACACCGACAAATTTGAAAACTGCGAACCGCTTCGTTCAGATAACGGCCTTGCGTTTTTGCCTAAATATATAAATTCGTTTATGTCGTTAAAGGTTGAGGATTATGTTGACCTTGATACTCACGGAATGTTTATATGTTCGGTTACCGAATCAAGAGTTATTTCAGATATTGAAACAATGACCTACACATACTATCAGAACAATGTTAAACCCAAACCGCAAACCGAAGGAAAAAAAGGTTATGTTTGCAAAATATGCGGATATGTTTATGAAGGTGACGAGCTGCCCGATGATTTTATTTGTCCTTTATGTAAGCACGGCGCCGCTGATTTTGAAAAAATAAAATAAATAATATTTTGTGATAATATTTGATACTTTAATTACAAATCCCACAGCATAATTTTATTATGCTGTGGGGTTAAATTTTTACATATTGATTTTATTTATTTGCATTAGTTACTTTTTGTTAACAGTCGTACTGTTGCGGCAGCTTTACCGTCGCTTTTCAACATGCCTATTTCAAGTGCATTGTCATCTTTGCGACATTTAACTGTTAATTCATCTCCTTCATAGCACGGCGTGCGAAAAGCAATGTCAGCTTCGCAAATATTCATATCTTCAAGTTCTTTGCAACTAAACATACCAAACAAAGCCTTTATATAGGCTGCATTATTCATATGATGGCCAAGGTCAATATCGGTAGAACGCACTTTGTATTTACCAAGTATTTCACAGTCTGAAAAATCTTCAGATATATGCGCATAAGGCTCGTCACAAACTATATCTTTACTGTATTCTAACCCTTCGGGGGTGACTTCTGACAGTTTGTGCAACCTACCGTCATTTAGGCTGATTACAGCCCATTCGCTTTTACCTGTGGCAAGTATTTCACCGTCTTTTGATATGGTGTAATAACGGTTGCACCGCACCCTGCCGGGTGTTTCGGGCCAAGTGGCGGCTGTGACTTCATCAAGTATTTTTGGAAGGTTGAAAATCTTAATCTTTGTTTTAACCGTTATCCAAAACAAACCGCGTTTTGAAAGGTCATAAAACCCAACACCCATCTGTGGCGCGTGTTCTGTAGCAAGATCCATAAACAGCGAAAAAATACTTGGAATACTCATTTTTGATGTGTTATCGCACATACTTGTAAGAATGCTGATTGGTTTTTCCATTTTTGTTATCATTTTTCATTATCTCTCTTTTTTATAAAATATTGAATAACAGATAGTAAATACCATACTGTTATAATTACTAAACAAATCGGAAACAGTATATCGCCGCTTTTAGTGTATAGCGTTGTTTCGTTTGAACAATATACAGTATCGGTTATAACTCCCTGTTTTAAAGCCCCGAGTTCGCTTGTTATTCTTCCGCGAGAATCGATAAATGCTGAAATTCCCGAATTTGCCGAGCGTATAAACGGTCTGGAATTTTCTATACTTCGAAAAACAGCGTGTGCCAAGTGTTGTTGCATAGCGGGCGAGTCTTTAAGCCAAGAATCGTTGGTAACCTCTACCATAAGTTCTGCGCCGTCAAGCACACTTTGCCGTGTCAGCTCTGTATATATGCTTTCAAAACAGATAACGGTGCCTATTTTCCCAACATCTGTTTCTATAATGTCGGTGTCAGTACCCGATATATAATCGTCTTCTATAATGTTTAAGTCTTCTAAAAAAGGAAAAATTTTTGACAGTACAGCCTTGTAGGGCATATATTCACCAAAAGGTACAAGTTGTCTTTTTGTATAAGATGCTTTGATTTCGTCACGGTCTACAAGCAGCGCGTTGTTAGTGCTTTGCTCATCAGATTTAAGAAGTATTCCTACAAGCAATGGCGTATCCATTTCTTTTGATAAACTTTTATACTGCTTTAGGGATTTTTCTGATTTATATACTTTAGGCACTGCACTTTCAGGCCAGATTACAAGGTCTATTTTATCGTTTATGTTTTCTTTTGTAAGCGAAGAATAGGTATCATAGCATATTTCAATACCGTTTTCCGACCACTTGTCCAATTGCTCTACACTGCCCTGAACAGTCATAACGGTTATTTCTTTACCGTCAATTTCCGAATTAAGTCTTACCAAACCAAAACCCAAATTAGCGCAAAAGATTACAGCCGCCGCAACAGCCGCCGCAATACGCTTTTTAAAAGGATAAATCAGTAATAGCGTAAGTAATGCATTAATAAATAGTATCAGTATATCCATTCCGTCTGTTCCGAAAAGTGATAAACTTTGTATTAAAGCGGGGGCTTGGTACTGACCAAGCGAAATTCTTGCCCAAGGGAACGACAGTTCGCCTATTTGGGTTAGTTTTTCTGCCGCAATAATACCTATAATTGCAACTGCCGATATCATCATAGGATTTTTATTTACTTTAGAAACAAAATGGCAGCAAAGCGTAGGTATACACCAAAGCGCGCCGTGAACCGCGCTTATACCAAACCACGCCAGCATAACTACCGCTATTGATGAACCTTTTGTAAGGTGCGCATAATCAAGCGGATAAAACCATAAAAACCAATAATAGATACAAATATGATATATAAACCCAAATAAAAATCCGCGACCGAAAGCAAAGCGCAGTTTGTTTTCACTGTGTGTGATTAATACATAAAACAGCGGCACAAACGAAAACCATGAAAGCGCAAAAAGGTATGAAAAGGTAAGCGGCAATGCCGACAAAACAGCGCTTATTATAATTAAAACAAAAGGCTTTTTAATAAAATTTTTAAGTTTCAATACATACTGCCTCTCTTTTAAATAGATGACTTATCAATTATATCACAAGTTTTTAATATTTTCTATTGTTTTTTAATATAGATGTTTTTTCGCTTGAATTTAATTGACTTTTAAAATTTTTTATATTATATTGAACTTATAAAAGCAAGGAAACAGAGGGTTATTAAATGGATGCTTATAAAAAATTGACAGCAAATTATCCCAGAAATAATACCGACAAATTTTTCGATATTCTTACCGCAAGAAAGTATGAAGGCTGTCTTGATAAATGCCTTAAATTGATTACCGATATGCAGCTGCGTGATGCCGATATGTGGCGGCTTTTTGTAGAACAGTTTCGCACAGATGCCGACATTGCCGATGCAGGCTGGCGCGGTGAATTTTGGGGCAAAATGATGCGCGGTGCGTGCTTTGTTTACTCTTATTCAAAAGACAAAGATCTTTACAATGTGCTAAAAGCTACCGTAAAAGATATGGTTGATTCTCAAGATGCTTTAGGCCGTATAAGTACATATTCGGCAGAAAAAGAATTTGACGGTTGGGACCTTTGGAGCCGTAAATATGTTCTGCTTGGTATGCAGTATTTTGTTGAAATATGTGACGATGAAGCGTTTAACGCTATGGTAATCGACTGTATGAAAAATCAGGTTGACTATCTTATTTCTAAAATCGGCTGGCAAAATGAAGGCAAAAAGCTTATCACAAAGCTTACCCGTCATTGGCGCGGACTTAATTCTTCTTCTATTCTTGAACCGATTGTTCGTCTTTATTCACTGACAGGCGAAAACAAATATTTAGATTTTGCCGCTTATATTGTTTCTTGCGGCGGTATGGATATTGAAAATGTTTTTGAACTCGCTTACAAAAACGAACTTCGCCCCTATCAGTATCCCGTAACCAAAGCTTATGAAATGACATCTTGCTTTGTGGGCTTGCTTGAATATTACCGAATAAACAAAAATCCAAAGCATTTACAGGCGGTAATTAACTTTGCAAACGGTATTTTAGAGTATGATTTCACCGTAATCGGCTCTGCGGGTTGCACGCATGAGCTTTTTGACCATTCTACCGTGCGTCAGGCAAATCCTGATCGCGGTGATCCAAGAGCGCAAGAAACCTGTGTAACCGTTACACTTATGCAGTTTTTTTATCAGCTCAATCTTATTACCGGTGATCCTCGTTATATGGATGCCTTTGAAAGATCGCTTTATAACGGTTATTTGGGTGCCGTTAATACCGATGGCGCTATCGATTTAACAGCCAAAGAAATGTACCCCGAATTTACAATGGTGCCAATGCCGTTTGACAGTTATAGCCCTCTGACACCCGGTACTCGCGGTAACGGCATAGGCGGATTCAGAGGTTTTAAAGGCGATAAATATTACGGTTGCTGTATTTGCATAGGCTCTGCGGGCATAGGCATTGCAATGAAATCGTCTGTACTTACAAGTGATGACGGTATTGTTATAAATCTATTTGAACAAGGCAGTGTAACACAGCAATTACCTAACAGCAAAACCGTTAACCTTGATATACATACTGCATACCCCGCAGACGGAAGGGTTAAAATCACCGTAGATACAGATGAAACCGAAGAATTTGAAATTCTGATAAGAAATCCTTATTGGAGTGAAAATACTACACTTACCGTAAACGGAAAAAATGTAACAGCAAGCAAAGGTTATATTTCACTTTACCGCAAATGGTTAAGCGGCGATATAATCGAAATTTGCTTTGATATGCGTGCAAAGGCTATATTCCCGATACCTTACGGTTCACAGGTGCTTATGAATAAGGTAATATGGGGCGTTAACTATATGGTACCTACCTTTGATAAAGAGCATCCCAGCACGCAAAACCATATTGCAATCCGTCGCGGTCCGTTAATGTTAGCACAAGAAAACCGTTTAGGCTACAGCGTTGATGACGCGGTGAGCGTAAAGGTAAACGATGACGGATATGTTGACATAAAAATACACGAAACTAAAACCGCGCCCTATGCTTGTATCACAGAGGCTGAAATACCCACTGCCGATGGCGGCAGTTTTACGGTTACCGACTATGCTTCGGCAGGCAAACTTTGGAACAACACAAGCAAAATGGCAGTTTGGATGAATACAAAATAAATTTTAATGATTTAG
>JBJFGD010000172.1:0-2918 GCA_051892355.1 Acutalibacteraceae bacterium
GCAATGTGCCCACAAACCTTATAGGTAAAGATAGCTTTCAAGAAATTAATATTACAGGTGTTACATTGCCTATTACAAAGCATAACTACTTTGTAAGCGATGTAACCGAGCTTGCCGATACAATCCGTGAAGCATTTCAGATTGCAAAATCAGGCAGACCCGGACCTGTACTTATAGATATTCCTAAAGATGTTCAGATTGCTGAATGTGAATTTGTAAAAGGCGATGTTGTTGAGCCTTATCCTCAAACCGAAGCAAGTGATGAAGACATTGACCGAGCAGTATCACTTATAAATCAAGCAAAACGCCCTTACATATATATTGGCGGCGGTGCTGCGGGCAGAGGTATGACCGAAGATATTAAAGCACTTGCAGAAAAAATTGACGGTTATATAGGTTGCAGTTTCATGGGGCTTTCTGCCCTGCCCAACTCTTATGAGCGTTTTCTGGGTATGCAAGGTATGCACGGCAAGTTTGCCTCATCACTCGCAAACAAAGATGCCGACCTTATTATAGCTGTGGGTGTTCGTTTCAGCGACCGCGCTACAGGCAATACTGCAAAATATGCAAAAAAAGCAAAGATTATTCAGCTTGACACTGACCTTTCAGAAATAAATAAAAATGTTAAGGTAGAAGTCGGTATTATAGGTAATATTGTTTCTTCTTTCGAGAGAATTCTTGAAAAGTGCGAAAAACAAAGTCACCCCGAATGGAATGAAATTGTAAACCGCCATAAAGAAAAAGGCAGACAAATTGAAGAAAAAGCACAAGCCGCTTCAAAAACCGATATGACACCCAAAAACATTTTTGATATCATTAATGAGATTAAAGATGAAAACACCGTTATAGCCACCGATGTAGGTCAGCACCAAATGTGGACAGCGCAATATGTTGACTTTGAAAAACCGCGTCGCTTTGCTTCAAGCGGTGGCTTGGGTACTATGGGTTACGGTTTGGGTGCCGCAATAGGCGCACAGATTGCCAGCGGTGACAAAACCATACTTATTACAGGTGACGGAAGTTTTGGTATGAACCTTAACGAACTTGCAACTGCTGTTACATACAATACACCGGTAATTATTGTAATTATGAACAACGGCGTTTTAGGTATGGTGCGCCAATGGCAGACATTGTTTTACGGAAAGCGTTATTCTAATACAACACTCGGCAGAAAAACCGATTTTGTAAAGCTTGCCGATGCGTTTGGTTTAAAAGCTGAGAGGGTTTCCACACTTGATGAATTCAGATCTGCCCTTACAAATGCAATGAAGCATGACGGTCCATACATTATTGATACCCTTATCGATATGGATGAATTTGTTCTTCCTATGCTACCGCCAGGCGGCTCTATCGATGATATAATTACCACCAAAGAACAGGAGGCGAAATAATGCGAAGTGTAATTGCGGTATATGTTGAAAACAAATACGGCGTTTTGGCTCGTGTTTCAGGTATGTTTATGCGTCGTGGATTTAATATTGACTCGCTTACTGTTGGTGAAACCGATGACCCTGCTTATTCACGAATTACAATAACTTTAAACGGCGATGATTACGCGCGTGAACAACTTGTAAATCAACTATATAAAATTCACAATGTAAAGAGTGTTAAACTGCTTGACAGCGAAAATTCGGTTGAACGCGAGCTTATGCTTATAAAAGTGAAAAATACACCCGAAAACCGAAGCGAAGTAATTGCAGCAACCGAAATTTACCGTGCTAAAATTATTGACTATAACACCGATTCAATGTGTGTTGAAGTAACGGGTGAGCCTTTAAAAATCAAAGCCTTCATAGATGTTATGAAACCTCTGGGCATTGTAGAAATGTGCCGTACAGGTGTTGTATCGCTTGAACGAGGCAACAACATTCTTGAAAAAAATTAAATAATTTAAATTAAAATAAACAACTTTAAAGGAGTTAATTATCATGCAAAACATCTATTATCAACAAGACTGTAATCTTTCAAAACTTAACGGTAAAACCGTTGCTATAATCGGCTACGGTTCACAGGGTCATGCTCATGCGCTTAACCTTAAAGATTCAGGCGTAAATGTAATCGTTGGCCTCTACAACGGTTCAAAAAGCTGGGCAAAAGCAGAGTCGCAAGGCCTTAAGGTTATGACCGCCGCTGATGCAGCAGCAAATGCTGACATCATAATGATTCTTATCAACGATGAAAAACAGGCTAAACTCTACAAAGAAAGCATTGAGCCAAATCTTACCGAGGGTAAGACTCTTGCATTTGCGCATGGCTTTAACATTCACTTTGGTTGCATCAAACCACCTAAGAATGTAAATGTTGTTATGATTGCCCCCAAAGGCCCAGGTCATACTGTACGCAGTGAGTATCAAGCAGGTAAAGGTGTTCCCTGCCTCGTAGCAGTTGAGCAAGATGCAACAGGTGACGCACTTGAAATCGCACTTGCTTATGCACTCGGTATCGGCGGCGCGCGTGCCGGTGTACTTGAAACCACATTCCGTACCGAGACTGAAACCGACTTGTTTGGTGAGCAGGCTGTTCTTTGCGGCGGTGTTTGCGCACTTATGCAGGCAGGTTTTGAAACACTTGTTGAAGCAGGCTACGATGCAAGAAACGCTTATTTTGAATGTATACACGAAATGAAACTCATTGTAGACCTTATTTATCAAAGCGGTTTTGAAGGTATGCGTTATTCCATATCCAACACTGCTGAATACGGTGACTATATCACCGGTCCTAAAATTATTACCGAAGATACTAAAAAAGCTATGAAGAAAGTTCTGTCTGACATTCAAGACGGTACTTTTGCAAAAGACTTCTTACTTGATATGTCTGATGCAGGCAGTCAGGTTCACTTCAACGCTATGCGTAAAATCGCTGCGGAACATCCTTCAGAAACCGTTGGTAAAGAAATTCGTAAGCTCTACAGCTGGAGC
>JBJFGD010000173.1:0-2909 GCA_051892355.1 Acutalibacteraceae bacterium
AAAGAGGCAATCATACCAAGTGTAAGTGTTCCCGTACCGATGAGGCTTAAGTTTGTTACACCGTAAATTGCCATAAAGCCGCCAAGAATAGCAATGACAACATATTGCACATAACCTAACGCGTTCATCATAGGCATCATAGAGTTTGCATAACCGTTAGCGCTTGCGGCACTGGTTGCCCAAGCCCTGTTTTTCTCGTGCAATTCCTCTTTTGCCTTTTCTTCGCGGCAGAACACTTTGACAACCTTTTGACCGTTTATCATTTCTTCAACATATCCGTTTACATCGGCAAGTGTTTTTTGCTGCATCATAAAATATATGCCGATTTTTTTCGTTATTATCTTTACAATCTGTAAAATTAAAAACATAACAAGAACAGCAACAAGCGTAAGCCATACGCTGATATAAAGCATACAAATAAATACGGCAACGATGGTGAATACAGAAGAAATAAGCTGTGACATTGATTGCGCAATCATTTGGCGAAGCGTATCGGTATCATTGGTATATAGGCTCATAATATCGCCGTGTGTGCGCGTATCAAAAGCACGAATTGGAAGTCTTTGCATTTTTTCAAACATATCGTCGCGAATTTTTTTCAGCGTGCCTTGCGCTATTGTAACCATTACACGATTATAAAACAGAGTGGAAAGCACGCCTACAAGGTAAACCACACCTATTACAATCAGTGCTTTCAATAGCCCGGAAAATACGGGAGCAGTTGAGCCGAGCAACGGCACGATATAATCATCAATAAGCGATTGCAAAAACAATGAAGAAGCGGCAGATGCAATAGAACTCAATAAAATACAAATCAAAACAAAAATCAGTTGTCCTTTATAATCTTTCATATAAGAAATCACTCTGCCAAGTGCTTTCACATCAAACTGCATTTTTTGCGAAGTTTCCACAGACATTTTACTCATAGAAATTTTTTGTCTTTTATTCATGCTCTGTATCTCCTCTCATTTGCGACCGATATACCTCACGGTAAATATCGCAATTTTCCAAAAGTGCATCGTGCGTACCGACAGCGACGATTTTTCCGTCATCTAAAACAACAATTTTATCTGCATCTTGCACCGAGCTGATACGCTGTGCAATAATGATTTTGGTTGTATTTGGAATATACTTTGCAAAGGCTTTTTGAATGGCCGCATCGGTTTTGGTATCTACTGCGCTTGTAGAGTCATCTAATATTAAAACTTTTGGCTTTTTAAGCAGTGCGCGTGCGATGCAAAGCCGCTGTTTTTGACCGCCTGAAACATTATTTCCGCCCTGCTCAATGTATGTGTCATACTGTTCAGGCATAGCTTTGATAAATTCATCGGCACAAGCAAGCCGGCAGGCATCCTTGATTTCTTCATCAGTAGCTTTTTCGTTACCCCAACGCAAATTTTCTTTGATTGTACCCGAAAATAACTCGTTTTTCTGAAGAACCATAGCAACGGCTTTTCTCAATGAGTCTATGTCATAACGACGCACATCAACACCGCCCACGGTAATACTGCCGCTTGTGACATCATAAAGGCGGGGAATTAACTGAACAAGGCTTGATTTTGAAGATCCGGTTACGCCTATAATACCGATGGTTTCACCGGCAGCAATCTTCAAATTTATATTGTCAAGCACCTTTTTATCGGCTTTAAAAGCATAAACAAAATCTACACTGTCAAAACAAATTGAGCCGTCTTTTACGATAGTTTCAGCATTTTCTGGATTTTGAATATCGGTCTTTTCATCAAGAATTTCGGCAATACGGCGAGCAGATGCAAGTGAGATTATCAGCATAGCAAAAATCATCGACAGCATCATAAGACTGGTTAAAATTTGCGTGGCGTATGAAAGCAAAGCCGTTAAATCACCTGTTGTCATTCCAACCACCGCGTCATTCCCGCTTGCGATAATGGCTTTTGCACCAAGCCAAGAAATCAATATCATACACACATACATAAAAAACTGCATAATCGGAGAGTTAAAAGAAAGAAGTCTTTCGCCCTTTGCAAAATCATTATATATGCTTTTTGATATTCCTTTGAATTTGTGAATTTCAGACTCTTCACGATTAAAAGATTTTACAACGCGGATACCGCGCACATTTTCTTGTACAACATTATTAAGTTCATCATAGGTTTTAAAAACACGGTTGAAAATTGGGTTTACCTTGCTGATAATCAAATAAAGCAAAACAGCCATAATCGGAATAATCATAAGAAAAATCAAAGCAATCTTAGCGTTAATTTTAAATGAAACAGCCATAGAAAAAATAAGCATTACCGGACCTCTGATTGCCATTCGTATAAGCATTTGATACGCGTTTTGAATGTTTGTAACATCGGTTGTAAGCCGGGTTACAATCGAAGCTGTCTGAAATTTATCAATATTAGAAAACGCAAAGGTCTGCACATTGTCGTACATATCTTGCCGCAGATTAGCGCAAAAGCCCACCGAGGTGCGCGCGGCAATATGCGCTGACAAAACGCCCGTTATAAGTTGAAACACTGCAAAAACAAGTAGAATAATACCATATTTCCAAACAGCGCCCATATTTCCAAGTTCTATTCCTTCATCAATGACCTTTGCCATACAAAGCGGTATGGTGATTTCAAATGCCGCTTCCAATATAGAAAGCAGAATTGTGATTGCAGAACCTTTTTTATATTCACAAAGACTGCGCATTAGAGTTTTTATCATATATTAACCTCCTATGTGTAGCACGCTACATATTATATTTAAAGAAAAGCCGAAATTCATCGGCCGCTTTATTACAAATTGTTATAAATTGTCAAAAGCATTTGCTTTAGTTTTTTTATGTCATCTTGCGACAGCGTAGCAAGAAGTCGCTGTTCATTGGCAAAAATTTGTTGCTCCATTTCATTACCCAGCACTTTTGCGCTATCTGTCAGTTC
>JBJFGD010000174.1:0-2902 GCA_051892355.1 Acutalibacteraceae bacterium
ATATGTGTATAAATTATTTCAGCCGCACCGGTAAGGCGTATTTTTAAACCTGCAGGTATAAACACACTGTCTCCCTTTTTAAGGCGCATCATACCTCCGGGGTACGAAACAGCGACCTCACCGTCTAAAACCAGCAGTGAAATAAAGCTGTCGTTATCATAAATCCCTACATTTCCATCAAGATTTATAAGTTCGGTTGTGAAGTATTCGCACTTTGCAAGTTCTCTTACCGTACCAAACGGATAAAGCGTAACATCACCCACATTACCGTAAGGTATATCTGGCTTTTTAGTCTTTGTAACCTCTAACGCCTGTTTTATATGAAGTTTACGCGGTTTACCGTCAGCACCGAGTCTGCCGTAGTCTGAAACACGGTAAGTTGTATTTGAATTTTGCTGAACTTCTGCAATTAGTATGCCCTTGCCTATAGCGTGAAGCGTTCCTGCTTCAATAAAGAACACATCACCCTTTTTAACAGGCACATAATTAAGTACGGGCGACAGATTGTTATTGCTTATACGCTCTAAAAATTCACCCTGCGATATAGTTTGATTAAAACCGTATATAAGCTGTGCGCCTTCGTCGCAGTCAACAACATACCACATCTCGGTTTTACCGTATTCGCCCTCATTTTTGAGTGCGTATTCATCATCAGGGTGCACCTGAACTGACAGCCTGTCCTTAGCGTCAATCAATTTAATTAAAATAGGAAAATAGGTAAACGAATCCGCTTTTTTACCAAGCGCATCTTTTCCCCAAAGGTTAATAACCTCTTGCAAGGTTTGTCCCGAAAATTCACCGTTGCGTACAATGCTGTTGCCGTCTTTATGGCAAGAAAGCACCCACGCTTCAGCGGCTTTCTCTTTGTCGGTTTCAAAACCGAATTCATCTTTAAGCCGAGTGCCGCCCCATAAATAATCCTTTAAAGGCGCTTTAAGCAATAACGGATACATAAACTTTAACCTCCTGACAAATAAAATGCACTAAAGCACTACTTTATTTAAAATTTTACATATTTATTATATCATTATATTTATTCATGTTCAAGTGTGGATTAAAAATATGTCGAATTTTTGATTATATTTTATATGCATTATGCTGTTTTTTTACAAAAATAAGTCAAAAGTTTGTTTAATAAACAGAAAAAATTTTTAAAATTTATTTTACATAATTTTTTTATTCAGTTTATGTATGCATATTAATTAATTCTACTTATTAACCGAGTTTTCCACCGAAAAAATGTCGAAAAAAGCCACAAATTCGTTATTTACCCCTTGAAACGGTGGAATTCTCGGTGGATAATGTGAAAAACTTTTTAGGTTGTCACAGTTTACATAACGCCAAAAAATGCAAAGTTTTCCATAAAATTTGTAACTATTTGTAACTTGACTTTTTTCACATCAGTTAAGTATATATAAAAGCGCCAAAAGCAACAGTTTATCACAGTTTTCATTTGATAAAATTAAAATCAAACCAAGTATTATCAGCGTATCTGACGGAATATTTATGCCAAATTCCGCATTTTGAGCAGGCTTTTTCTCACTATATTCCTGATTTTCAGCAGAAGAGCAGGGTTGCTTTGCACGCTTTTTCATTTCGCGCATCTGTTCTATGGCGCGCTGTTTGTTTTGTGAAAAATTATTTGTATCTGCCATACGCTTCACCACTGACTTTATATTTTAAAAATCAAACAATCCGCTGTCTTTTAGCAGCGGCAGCATATCAATAAGCTTTAATAGTTTTATCGCAGTATCAACCTTTTCGCGACGCGGCGCGCTTAGCAACGGTTTTAATGCCAATAATAAGTTGGCACGGCTATCATTGCTGCTGTTTTTTAACCGTGATATAACCGACATAATTTTGGCAATTTGGTTTGGGTCAAGACCGCCGTCACCCAAAACTGAATTTAAATCGGGCGAATCCGGCGGTTTTTCTGACTTTTGTTCGCCGCCTAATAAATTTTCTGCCATAGCCCGCACGCGGTTTAAACTGTCGGGGTCGTTTAATATTTCGGCTAACTTTTCACTTATGTCATCCATTTTTCTTATCGCCGCCTAAAATTTTCATAATATTTTTTGCCGCATCTGAATTTAGAATATTTTTGATTTTTTCATTATCTGAAAGTATTTCCTTCATTTTTTTACGGTCGGACTCATTAAGGCTTTGCATAACTGCGTTTGTATCCCCTTTTTTTGCCGCCTCAATAGTATTTTTGCTCAATTTGCCATCGGCTATTTTGTTTAGTGTTTCATTTAATTTTGCATTATCGGTATTAGAACGCTTTTCCATTGATTTTTCCTCCGAAATAAAGTATTATATGTATTAACCATTGTATGTAAATGAGGTGTAAAAATATGCGAATAGCGGTAATATCTGACTCACACGGAAGAGGCAGCATAGTTGACAGAATACTTCGCCGTGAACGCGATGCTGATGCCATTGTTTTTTTAGGCGATGTGACATCTGATATTGAAGATTTTACATATGAATATACCGACAAAAAGTTTTATATTGTAAGCGGCAACTGCGACAGATTTTCACGCTACCCTTATAGCTTGGTCGAAAATATAGGCGGTGTTAAATTTTTTATAACACATGGGCATACGCTAATGGTAAAGGGCGGTACATCTGCATTAGAAAAAGCCGCGAGGCAGTCAAATTGCAAAATCGCATTATACGGGCATACTCATATACCTAATATAAAATATGAAGACGGCTTGTATGTTGTGAATCCCGGCTCATGCGCGCGCTCACGCGACGGCGGTAACAGTTATGCCGTTATCGACATTCGCGATAACGGCATACTACCTGCAATAATAAGATTATAAAGACAAAAAGACGGGAAATTTCCCGTCTTTTTTTACTTTATTCCTTATTTGCTTCATCAATAACCTTTTGTGCT
>JBJFGD010000175.1:0-2901 GCA_051892355.1 Acutalibacteraceae bacterium
ATCGCAGCCCGATGTAATCCTTCCGTCAGATACAATTTTACCGTTTGTAAATATCTTCATTCTACAGCAATTTCCTTCTTTTCAGTGTACGAACGCTCTATTGCGGCAAGCACTTTTACAGGGTAAACCAACTCATCATAAGTGCATGGCATAACACCGCTTTTAACCATATTTACAAATTCGTCAAACTCATTCTTAAATGTATATGTGACATCGTCACAATATGTCTGATATATATTGTTGTCAGAAGTCATAAGACTTACTGCATATCTGTAACTGTCGGTATAAAAACCGCAAACATCAAAATCTCCGTAGTTAAATATAACTGTAATACGGTTTTGGCTTTGGTCCGGGCAAAATGCTGTTACAGATTTTACATTTCTTCCAAAAACGGCGGTCAATATTTCAATAAGATGCTGCGAATAGAACCAGAAACCGCCATATATATTATTCATATTTATAGGGCAAGCAATGGTGCCGTTTTTAACCTTTTTAGTTTTGACAATACGCGCCAGAGATTTTATTTCATCAATAAACTTAAGGCAAGAGCCGCCGCATAAAAGCGCGCCGTTATCCTGCGCCGCCTTGGCAAGCTCTGTTGCGTTTTCAAGATTAGCACAAAAAGGCTTATCTATAAAGCAAGGAACACCTGCCTTTACATATGGCATTGCATATTTATAATGATTATCACCGTGACGGGCAGTAACAATAATTCCGTCAACCTTACCCAAAAACTCGTCGGGTGATGCAGCGGCATAGGTTGCATAACCCGCATCTATGATGCGTTTTACAGCTTCTTCTTCCTCGCTGTAAATACCTACAACCTCGATATCTCCGTAAAGTTCGGGATTGTTTTTTATAAGTTCGCCAAAGGCATCAGCGTGCGAATTTTCGACTCCAAGTATTGCAATTTTCATAATTTTCTCCTCGTAATGCAAAAGCTTAATTAAACAGTTTTGACATCTAATGGATTTTGTGAACGAATAAGATCAATAACTTTAAACTGCTTAAGCACCTGATAGGGTGTGATTTCCATTTCCTTACCGTTTACAATATTATCATAAATCATATCGTAATACTTTTTAACTGCGGTATCGAATGCCGAACCCGCAAGGTCAATGTGTTCCTCTGTCCAGTCAAGCTTTTCACTGCAATAAGCAGGCGTGCGGTCTTCGTTGAAAAGCGGCTCTAATGTGAGCTTCTGCTTGGGTGCGGTTTTGGGATTAAAATACTTATAATCAATAGTACTCATTGTAGCCTTAAGCGATCCGTACTGACAGTGAACCACATACATAGGTCCGTTATAAGCGTTACATTTTGAAAGCTCAATGTCAATAAGCGGTTTGCCGGGCGCTGTAAGAATAATCTTTGCATAGTCTTCGGCATCGCCGAAAGTGTTAACACGGTCAAGCTTTGAGAAAACGCTGATATCGCTGTCAAAACCCAAAATATTGATTGCCTGATCCAGAGGATGAGGGCCTGTGTTTCTTACCTCACCTCCGTTATAGCCCTGATATGTCTGCCAATCCCAACGGCGTGAAAATCCTGAAAATGAAATGCTGTACTGAACGGGTCTGCCCAATTTGCCGCTTGCTATAATCTTTTGAAGCTCGGTATAGTAAGGCGCAAAGCGCGACTGCTGAAATACATTGAGCATTTTTCCGCTCTTTTCAGCCGCATCAACAATGCGTGCACATTCCTCATAATTTTTAGCAAATGGCTTTTCACAAACCACATTAAAGCCATGCTGCAGCAAGTCGATGGTAGTGCAGGCATGCATATGTGAAAAACTGCTGTTTACAACAAGGTCGATATCCTCTCTGTCAAAAAGTTCACGGTAGTCGGCATAAATGTCGCAGCCCCACTCTTCTTTGGCGCGAATTCTGCGTTCTTCAAGCGTGTCAACAATGGCGATAACATTGTACTTTGTGTTAAGGTCGCTTTTAAAGAATGCGCCGTGTATGTCGCGTCCGCTGCGGCCCTGACCGATAATCGCAATATTTAACTTTTTCATAATATCAATCCTCCTGACAAGAATTAATAATTTTTATAACTTCTGTAATGCTTTCTTCGCTTGCCTCATATGCGCCCAAAGAAAAGGTGCTGCCGCCGGGGTGTTTAAGCTGTTCTTCGGTAAGCTCTATGCTTTTGCGGTAGTGCGTTTCAAGCATTACATTTCCGCTATAGCCGTCGGCAATAAGACGGGCAAAAAGCTTTTTGTAGTTAACAAGTCCTGTGCCTATTTTGACACCGTCGGGTTTTCCGTTTATTATATCGGCATCCTTAATATGTATGTGAGCAATATAAGGCTTTACAATGTCGTATGCATCCTCACTCGCTCTGCCTGTGACCCAAATCTCGTTGCCCGGGTCAAAAAGCACCTTTATATACCGACTGTTTATTTCTTTTACAAGCTGTGCAGTTAGGTGCGGTGTGTTGCTGTGAACAGACGGGTCTGCCTCTATCACACAGATTATATCATATTTTTCGCAGATTTCTACAATTCTTTTATATTTTTCAGCGCGGTCTTTAAGCGATACTCCGCAATTCCAAAAGTCAAATCCGCGTATCATTTCAGCACCGATTTGATTAGCCCTTTGCGCGCATTTTTCAAAGTTTGCAATATGTGAGATGATTGCCGCCTCATCATTAAAATCACATTTAAAAATCGGCGATGAAACAGCGCAAACCGTAAGACCGTATTGCTTTGCGGCAGCATTGATATCGGTAATATCATCGTCTGTAAAATCAAAAGGCGAACGGTCATTTACCGAGCGCACCTCCATGCAGTCAAGACCGTGTTTTTTGCAAAAGGCTGCCGCTTCAAAAATATTCTGTGATACCTCATCGGTGATAACGCCTAATTTGAATGGTATATTCATAATAATATTTCCTTTCATT
>JBJFGD010000176.1:0-2887 GCA_051892355.1 Acutalibacteraceae bacterium
ACCTTTTCCATCATTGCTTTTGATGTACCCATAGCGTTAACGGGGTAAGCCGCCTTATCGGTAGAAAGACATATTACCTTTTTTACACCCTCTTCGATGGCAGCAGTAAGCACATTTTCAGTACCCAACACATTTGTTTTAACCGCCTCTATCGGAAAGAATTCACAAGAAGGCACCTGCTTAAGTGCAGCTGCGTGAAATATATAATCAACCCCGTGTATAGCATTTTTTACCGACTGAATGTCACGCACATCACCAAGATAAAAGCTTATTTTATCGGCAACCTCAGGCATCTTTGCCTGAAACTCGTGGCGCATATCATCCTGCTTTTTTTCATCACGCGAAAAAATACGAATTTCTCCGATATCGGTTTGTAAAAAGCGATTTAAAACTGCATTGCCGAATGAACCGGTACCGCCTGTAATCATAAGTGTTTTATTTTTAAATAAAGACATTATATAATCCCCCTAAACTTATTTTATAAATTTTTTCTTTATTCTGATTAAATAGTAAAGAATATTATAAGCAAATGAAAAATATTTTTTCCTAATTATTTTTCCTTCAATTTTTACCTGATTTATCGCATTGCCCGTTTCAGAAATACCTCCGCCGGCATAAACACATACAGGCATATCAATATAGCAATACTTTGCGCCGTTTACAAAGGTCTTTACCATAGAATCATAGTCGGCGCATATTTTTAAAGATGTATCAAACTTTTCAAAGCTTTCAACGGCAGTTCTGCCCATAAAAATGCTTTGGTGGCAAAGCCCCGCCTCTAAAAGATACAGTTTATCAATTTTCGGACACTGTTTATATATTTTACCGTCTTTGCAATAATCACCGTATATAACGCTGTTAAGGTTTAAATTATTCTTATTAAAAAATTCTGCAACATTTTCTAAAACCATATTGTCATACAATAAATCGCCGCAATTCAAAAACATAACATAATCACCCGTTATGTGTTTTATTGCTTGATTCATACCGTCATAAACCGAAGTGTCTTTTTCGGTGAATATTTCAATTCTGCTATCATCAGGTATGTTTTTAATTGTATCATCGGCAGAACAACCGTCTTTTACTATTATTTCAATGTTTTTATAAGTTTGAGATAATACCGACCGTATTGTCGCACCTATTCTTTGTTCTTCGTTCAAACAAACAACAATTATACTGAATTTAATATCTTTCATAAATACTCACATATTTTTTAAAATTATTTTTTTGTTTTAAGTCTTAAAACATATATTTTGCACAAAAACAAATAATACGCCTTTATCGGAAACAAAAATGTTATTAACCTATACTTTAAACTGTTTGTTGCATTTTTACCAAACAAATTCCAAGTAGAAAATTTATAAGGATACAACCCTTTTTGCTCAAGCGTTTTTAAAAGTTCTTTTGCATCATTTATGCTGTTCGCAACTTTTAAATAATACCACAAGGCTGCTTCTATGCACAGTAAACAACGATGTTCGAGTTCATTTATAATTCTATCAGATAATTGCTCTTTAATACAACGCTTTTGTTCTTCTGCATACAGCTCGTGAAGCAACAACATATCTTCAAAATGTTTTTTTGTTTTTTCACGGCTTGACTGATGCATTGCCGAGCCTTTTCTTTGACGGTAAATATAAAGCATGCTGTTAGTAAAAATGTTTATGTGCTTACGGTATTTAACCTGAAGCACCCATAAATAATCTTCGCCATAGCTTAATTTTTCATTAAAAAAGATATTATTATCAATTAAATAATCTCTTCGGCATACCAACAGACAGCCTGACGCGGTTGCGCCTTCTTTATCTTTGCCGTCAACATTAAAATCTGTTTGTTTGCCGTCATATATATAATCTTCTTCACAGGTATCATACTCAAATTCAAACACATCGGCATTGTGTTCTTCTAAACTATCATATATCTTTTTAAAGCAATTTTTAACAATTAAATCATCGGGGTCTATAAACCAAATATATTTACCCGAAGCATTACGCAAACCGTTATTTCTGGCAACCGAAACACCGCTGTTTTCCTGTTCAAGAACCGTGATGTTTTTATGTATCTTGGAATAATTTAACAAAACAGCTTTTGAATTATCGGGCGAACCGTCAATAACTGCAATAATTTCAAACTCATCTTCCGCAATATCTTGATTATATATAGAATCTAAACAGGCAGGTAAAAATTTTTCTACATTATACACCGGTAATATTATACTTAATTTTTTCATATTTACACTCCAAATTGAAGTTTAAAATTGATAAACTGCGTTGACTGTAAAAAGTATAGCAACAACAATGCCGTTATAATCCAAAATGCTAAACGGCGGCTTTTAATTTCTTGCAATTCAATGGCATCGGGCACAGCCAATGTACCGTAAACGCTAAAATACATTGCCATTCTGAAAATGTTATCAATATTAACAACAAACGCCTGTATAACAAGGCCCGCAACCATTGCCGCAAACCACGGTTTTCGGTAAGTATCATTTTCAGAATCAAAACGGGTAAGAACATAACAAAACAGTAATATACAGAATTGAATAATAAAGCCTGAAATAGTAAGACTTGTAGTTTTATCTGCATACTTAGCAATCTCTTCGTTCCAAGCAAGTTGTTCAACAACATTGTTAATAAAAGTAGGATACAAAAACGATATCGCAAATGCAATAATTGTAGCAAACCAATATTTAAAGTTAATTTTTAAATTTTTAATAAAATAGAAAACCGCAAATATTAACGCTGATGAATGGAATAGATATGCTAAAAATACCGCTAAAGTAAATTGAATCGGTTTTTTTCTTACCGCAAAATCGTACGCAAAAAAGCAGACACCCATTGCCAAAGTTTGACGGAGTCCTGTCATAGAAAAATAAAAGTAAGATTGT
>JBJFGD010000177.1:0-2857 GCA_051892355.1 Acutalibacteraceae bacterium
TTTATCAAAATGTCAAGTGCAAAATTAAAAAAATCTAAAAATAAGATACAAAACCCTTGACAAATGTAAGAAGAGGTGATAATATATTTGTGTCTTAAAAAGATACAAAGCGAAAAGATGTTTATTTTTTTTAAAATTTAAGTATCTAAAAAAGATACAGATGATTAAAAGGAGGAAAATGGTTATGAACTATATCGTTTTGGAAGGAATCAGCCTTTATATGTTTTTGACATTGGTTATTTTGTTAGTGCTGATAAGTATAGCAAGTTTAATAATTGCTATATGGGCTGATAACCGAAATAGTATTCTCGCAAAATTGCTTACAGATGAGCAGAGAAAGGTAAAACTGTTATTAAAAGCAAATTTTAAACTTAAGTTGAAGCATGGAGAATTGGATTGTGATGATAAGAAAAACATATAGATGTAATGTTTGCAACAAGAAATTCGAGAATCCCAAGTTTTATGAAGAAAAGCATGGGCTTGACAGTCCGCCTTATGAAAGAGTAGCAGTGTGTCCACATTGTAAATCGGGTGATTTTAGATTATTTGATACATCTGTAGAAAAAATTGATGTTGCCGAAAAGGTTTTACGGGCAATTGCGGCATTAAACCGATACCGTGATGGCTTAAAAGATATTTTCGGTCCTGATTGTGATAATCCTGATTTTTGTGAGGGTTTTGGTGAAATAACCGAATTGATAAGTGAACTGTTTGATTTTATACCGATTGAAATTGAAAAAAGAATATTAAAGGTACATTCAGAAAAAGAAATTGAAAGGATATTATCTTATTTAAAGGGTTAATTATGAAAAAAGAGGAAATATGCATCTGTGGCAACAGGTGCGAAAAAAACGGTATATGTAATGAATGCATATGCTTGCTTAAAGCAAAGAAAAGTAAAAGCATACGAGTAATTGAAAAGTTTCGTGAAGATTATAACCGATCACATAATACATATAAATCTTACGGACAGTTTGTTGCAATGATAGATGCAATAGCAAGGAGGAAAAAATACTTTGACGATAGAAGAAAAAAAGAAAATTCTAAAAAAATACGGTGAAATTGATGAACGAATAGAGCAATTACGCAGAGATAAGGAAAACAGCAAGTTTTGCGAAACCTATCAGAGTCCCGATTTTGAAGATAAGATTAAAAACAGTAAGTCAAAAGGCACGGTGGTTGAAATTACGGTTGAAAAAAGATTAGAGGATTGGGACGGACTTATAAAAAAAGAATTAGAGTCACTTTATGATTTAAGAATTAAAATAGAGCATGCTATTCATTCACTGGCAGACGGAACGCAGCAGAGATTATTAAGGTTGCTGTATTTGGGTGAAATTGATGAATACGGTGACAGAAGCCGATTCTCTTTTGCAGAAATATCAGAAATACTTAATTACAGCGAAAGACAGATTTATAGAATATATAAAAAAGCTCTTATGAATTTACCTGATATTGAATAAAGCGTGTCAGTGAATGTCAGTAAAAGCTGTGTTACACTATCAGCATGAAGAATAGTACTTTAAATCTGCCGTGTAAAACGCACGATTTTTATCGTGCGTTTTTGCCTAATAAAAGGAGGTGTGTTTTATGGGAAAAAAGAAAACTAAAGATTATCAGCCAAATGTAAGCGGCAAAATGCGCAAATGTGCCGAAATGCTTACAAGCCCTGATTTTGACGGAAACATAAGTAAGTTATGTGAGGAAATTGGAATTGCGCGTTCAACATTTTACCGATGGTATGATAAAGAAGAATTTAAAGAGTATATAAAATTTCTAATTGACAGATATACCGAAAGTGAGCTTTTTAATGTATGGAAAGCAATAATAGAAACAGCTAAAAAGGGTAATCCGCAGGCACTTAAGCTATTCTTTGAACTTAAAAATTTGCACAAGAAAAACGCAGGTGAAAACGGCGGTGTAGTAATTATATCGGGTGAAGAAAAAATTGAAGAATGATGTTGTTTATTTGCCTGATATTGTAGGTAAAGGATACGGAAAGTTTTGGAGTGATACACATAGATACCGAGTTTTAAAAGGCGGCAAAGGAAGCAAAAAAAGTGCAACCACAGCGCTTAATTTTATATATAGATTAATGAAATATGCCGATAGTAATTTGTTGGTTGTACGGGCAGTTTTTAATACGCATCGCGACAGCACTTTTGCACAGTTAAAATGGGCTCAAGAGCGCTTAGGGGTTGCACACTTGTGGCAAAACACGATATCACCTATGGAAATGGTGTACAAGCCTACAGGTCAACGGATACTTTTCAGAGGCTTTGACGATGTACTGAAACTTGCTTCTACAACCGTGTCAAAAGGATATTTATGTTGGGTATGGATAGAAGAAGCCTTTGAAATAGGCAGTGAAGCTGATTTTGAAAAACTTGATTTATCGGTACCAAGAGGTAATATACCGCCATATTTATTTAAACAGACTACTATTACCTTTAACCCTTGGTCAGAAAGCCATTGGCTGAAAAAAAGATTTTTTGATAGAGTTCAAGATAATGTTAACACTTATTCAACTAATTATTTATGTAATGAGTTTTTAGACGATACTGACCGAGAGGTTTTTGAACGCATGAAAGCGACAAATTACCGCCGCTATGCAGTAGCGGGTTTGGGCGAATGGGGAATAGCAGACGGACTTATATATGAAAATTTTGAAACAAAAATATTCGACAAAGCGACATTAGGCGTATCAGACGGAACAGAATGGCAATATCGGCATTTTTTTGGCCTTGATTACGGTTATACAAATGACCCTACTGCTTTTGTTGCTTTTGCGGTAAATGCCATAAATAAAGAGATTTACATATATGATGAGCATTATGAAACAAAAATGCTTAATTGT
>JBJFGD010000178.1:0-2856 GCA_051892355.1 Acutalibacteraceae bacterium
TCATCGGTTAACCTCTTTTGAACCACGCGACTATCGCGTGGTTTTCATTATACAATAAAGCCCCAAATCAAAATTTGGGGCTTTAAATATTTAACTTTAATAAAATTAAGCTTTATTTACAGAACCAAAAAGTTCCATCTTTTCTTTAACAGTAGCCTTTATTGCTTCAAATCCCGGAGCTAACAACTTTCTTGGGTCAAAACCTTTACCCTGCAGATCTTTTCCCTCTTCAATATACTTACGGGTGGCCTCAGCAAATGCTAACTGACATTCTGTGTTTACATTAATTTTAGAAACACCGAGAGAAATTGCCTTTTTAATCATATCAGCAGGAATACCTGTGCCGCCGTGAAGAACCAACGGCATATC
This sequence comes from Acutalibacteraceae bacterium, assembly GCA_051892355.1. Classification (GTDB taxonomy): domain Bacteria; phylum Bacillota; class Clostridia; order Oscillospirales; family Acutalibacteraceae; genus UBA737. The sequence goes on from JBJFGD010000178.1 coordinate 370, forward strand.
GCCGGTAAGCTGTTGAATAGCATCAAGTGTATCAAAGCTTAAGCCTGCCCAATTTTCAGGATATTTACCATGAATATTACCTATACCCGCTGCCAACATTGTAACACCTAAATCAGCAATCATTTTGCACTCATTAGGGTCAGCAACTTCACCTGCGCCGATAACGCCGTCTTCTTCGCCGCCGATAGAGCCAACCTCTGCTTCAAGAGATAGACCCAATTCATTACAAGTAGCAACTAATTCTTTTGTTTTTGCAATGTTTTCTTCAATAGGATAGTGTGAACCGTCAAACATTACAGAAGAAAAGCCTGCTTCGATGCACTTTTTAGCGCCTTCATAGCTACCATGATCAAGGTGAAGAGCCACAGGAACAGTGATGCCAAGCTCATCTATCATTGCCTTAACCATATCTGCAACGGTTTTAAAACCGCACATATACTTACCTGCACCTTCAGATACACCTAAAATTACAGGTGAGTTCTGTTCTTGAGCAGTAATAAGAATGGCTTTAGTCCATTCAAGGTTGTTAATATTGAACTGACCTACAGCATATTTGCCTTGCTTTGCTTTGTTAAGCATTTCTTTTGCAGAAACTAACATTTTTAATTTCCTCCGTTTTGCTAAATAAATTACCAATATATTTTATAACAAATATGTACTAAAATCAAGATGCAAAACAACTAATTTACAACTTATTCAATATTTTCTTCGGTAGGTGCCACTTCTAACAGTTCGGGATTACGCAAATATGTACGCATTTTTCTAAAAGCCATTGCAAAATATGCACCTGATGCAATGCGTTCATCCATAGTAACACCAATCGGCATACACTTTTCAAAAACGAATTCGTTACCCTTGCGGTGCGGAACTTCACGCGTATTACCCATTGCTAAAAATATACTTGTTGTGCCGAATTCATAGCAATGATGGTATATGTGATTTGTTCTTATAGATGCCAAATTGGTTATGCCGAAGCTCATGTGGAAAGGTGACATATCAATAATAGACTTTGGCAATAAACCGTGTTTATCCATCCACTTAAAAAGTGCTACACCGACAGGCAGAACACCCGGCACGCTGAGTAAGAATTTAATCATCTTTTCGGTACCGTTTGATTTGGGCGCATTACGGTTGTCTTCGACATATTTATTGATTATATCATTAACCTCAAAAATAGTATTATTTTCATCAAAATACATTTTTGACATTGTGCCGTGACCCGTTCCGCCCGGTTGCAAAACAACCATGCCGACTGCAAGTTCGTTTCGCTGATATATTTTTTTGTTAACAACAAATCGGTTAAGCTCGGGAAACTCTTTCATAGTGCGAATAAAAGAAGCTAAAACAACAGACATATGACTGAAGTTATAACCTTCTTTGCGTTTTTTGTTAAGATATTCCTTAATTGGCTCTACCGGAATATCAATAGTAATCATATTCATAGAATCGACACGCTTATTCATAATATAAGCTGCGACTGTATACATTGGATCTGCATTTTTTACGCGTTTTCCGTCTGGTCTCATATATCATCCACCTTCCATATGGGGTTATCATAACACATTTTGAATAAGATTTCAATATTTTTTTAATAAACTATGAACAAGTCTTTATAAAATCGGCAACTTGGTTTTGAATATTAGTTTGGTCAACCAAAAAACTCAATCCGTGATCAGCACCTTCAACCAAGCAGATGCTTTTTTTAGCCCTTGCAGCATTGTAAGACAAATTGGTCATTTCACAAGGAACAAATCCGTCTGCTTTGCCGTGAATAAAAAAAATAGGTATGTCAGATTCACTTAAAGCTTTTACTGTTGTAATTTCGTAAATGCTAAACTTGCCGAAAATTTTACACATAATATCTAAAAAAGGCATTATAAAAGTAGCGTTAATTTTAAAAGATTGCTTGGCTACTTTTTTTATAATATCTGCAGCCGATGTAAAACCGCAATCTGCAATTATTCCTTTAACATTTTTAGGTAAATCAAGATTAGATGCCATCATAACAGTAGTGGCGCCCATTGAAACTCCGCTTAAAAATATGCTCTTTTGGCCGTATTTGTTTAGCAAAAAATCTACCCAGCTTGCAACATCTTTGCGCTCTTTAATTCCAAAGCTGATAATTTTGCCCTCGCTCTCTCCATGAGCGCGTTGGTCTGCAATAAACACATTAAGACCTAATTCAACATAAAATCTTACCGCGCAAGAAAAATCAAATCTTCCTTCAGAACGATATCCGTGAAAAAGCAAAATAGTAGTATTTGAATTATTATTGTTATAATAACTGCCCGCGAGTTTTAGCCCGTCAAAACTTTCTGTATATACACGCTCAAAAGGCAAAGAGTCTATATACTCAAAACTTTCTAAAAAAACACCTTTATATTTTGCAAGAGGCCCAACATCTAACCTTGTAAGCTGCACTCTGTCATCGCGTAAGAATGCAATTTTAAAGCAGAAAAACATAATCAGCGCAAATAAAATTAAAAG
>JBJFGD010000179.1:0-2855 GCA_051892355.1 Acutalibacteraceae bacterium
AATGGCTTATCCCCTTTTTTGCGGCAAAAGGTTAGAAACATAACACATTTTGCGTCTCACGGCGACGGGCTCGTATAGGAATTTCACCTATTTTCTTTTCAAACAAATCTATTTTACTTTATCTTAATAAAAAATTCAATATTTTTGTAGTTTACTTTTAATATTTTGTATGTTAGAATATGGCAAAAAGATATATAATGGTGCCTTATGAAAAAGTATAAAGAAAAAATAAAATACTGGGCTAAAACGGTGATTGAGTTTATACTTAACCCTCATCTGCTTTTATGTTTAGGTATTTCATGGATTATAACAAATGGCTGGGCGTATATTGCCGCTGCCATATCCGTGTGGCTGAAAATTGACTGGCTTGCGGCTGTGTCGGGTGCTTACCTTGCGGCACTTTGGATACCCTTTACACCCGAAAAAATTATTACAGTAATTATAGCTATATTTTTACTTAAACTGATTTTTCCAAACGATAAAAAAACACTTGAAAAACTGCATAATATGAAAGAAAAAGTAAAAACAAAAGGTAAGCAAATAAAAAACAGAAAAAAAGATAATCGGTCTATATAGTCATACAAAAATATGCTCTGCAAATGCAGAGCATATTTTTTACATAATTTTAAATTTAATCGTTTTGTTCGTCGTTTGTTTCGGTTGATGTTTCTTCTATATCTTTTGTATCCTCGGTTTGCACAGGGGATTCTTCTGAAGAAATATCATCTGCAAAATCGTTTAAGATGAAATTATCATCTGTGTTTGGCATAGTTTCATATTCCTCAAAATTATCGCGGTTAGAAGCCGCAATTTTAACTATAAACAATATCGCCAGTACAACAAGTGCAATTGCCGCAACCACTATAATTAAAAATACCGCTTTGCCGGTAGTATTCATATTCTTAAACCAATCTAAAATTCCATCGGGTTCTTCGGGGACTTCAGCAGCCGCTAAAACTGCTAAATCAAATTCAGTTGCACGCTGCATTGTGCCTTCGGCAGAGTCAAAGCGATAATATCCCGTTTGACCGCCGACATAGCAGTTAAGTATATAAAAATCTTTTAACTGCTCATTTTCATATCCGATTGCATCAACCTCGTTACCGTCAATCATACATTTTGTTTTTAAATAACCTGACGGTAAAATTTGATCAGAATCCGGCTGCTCGATAATATACATTTTGCCGTTTGCGTTTACATAACTCACAAGTGTGAAGTTATCATCTTCATCGCGTGTATAAAAAGCACCGTTTTCTCCTGCGGCATCGGTTAACCAATAAAGCACATACTTACCGTTTTCATCATTTAAAACAGCAATTTCGTTTTCTTTTCGGGTTGCTGTGCCTTGTGCAAAACCAGCCGGAATAGAAATACCCGACAAGTCATTAGCAATATAATAGTCAATATCATTTATAACAACCAGCAACGGGTTTGCATCACGCTCGGCCTGTTCGGCGTCGGCTGTTTCTTGTTCAGACATACGCTTAATATTTATGGTATATGATTTTTTTGTGCCGTCTGCTGCGGTTACGGTAAGAACGCGTTGGTTGTCGCCCACTTGAAGCGCAAATGTGCCGCCGCCTGTGTAAGTGGCACTGCCGTCGGCAACAGAACCTGTAATATTTATGCTGTCAACGCTGTATTTAACAGTTGTGTTATAGGTTGTAGTATTTGCATTAAAAGCAGGTGAAAGTGAACCATTGCTTAATTTTATTGAAGCCAAATTTGCATTAGATGAGGGCTTTGGCGTTACAACACTTATTGCCGCCGAGCCTGACGCCTTTGAGTCTGCATCGCCGCCGCCAAGTACATTTGCCGAAATATTTGAATTGCCTGCCGCTATTGCCGTAAAACTCAATGTGTAAGAGCTTGATTTTGACGGTTTAGTAGCAAGAAAACCATCGTCGACAATTTTTATAGTTCCGTTTGAAACATTATAGTCGGCACCCGAAACGCTGTTAAGCTTCAAAACGCTTGAATTATAGCTAATATCTGCTTCAACTGCGTACAAAATAGCATCTGCGCTAAAGCTAACATTTACACTGAAAGTTTTGCCAACCTCATACTCGCCGCCGCCGCTTACAGATACGCTTGCAGCCGATACATTAAAAGTAAATACAGATATTAACAGACAAATTACGGTAACTACCGAAATAAATGATTTTATAAATTTTTTCATTTTAAACTCCTTTTTTAAACAAAGCAAATTAGTTATTGAGAAATTAATTTTACACCTAATATATGCATTTTTATTGCCGCCAAATCAATTGCGTTTATTGCACCGTCATCATTGATGTCACCCGCAAGTGCCGCATCGCCCTCGAGCTTTCTAACACCCAATATATTCATTTTAACAGCCGCTAAATCAATCGCATTGATATTATTATCATTATTGGTATCGCCTTTTTTGATTACAGGTTTAGGCGGTGTAACCTCTATATTTGTCACTGTGGGGTAAGGGCATGCACTTTGCGGCATTTCACTAAATACGGGAATAGAAAATATAAGCGCCGCATCGGTATTATCTATACAGCCTTTTCTCAAATATTTTGCATTGGTCCACGCATCATACAAAGCCGACGCATACTGATGCCACCATACTTGGTTTACTAAATTAAAATCTTTATAATAATATGTATCTTGACCGATAGATATATAACCGTCGGCATATTTTTTTGCACCGCCGATTATTGCAGCCGTGCGGCTGTTCCAACCGTTATTTTTGGCATATGTAAGAGCCGCTACCGTAATCTCATCGGTTGTATTGCCTGAAGCGCTGTAATTAAAGAAGTTATAATATCCCTCAAAACCGCCATATGTGCCCGATACCATATTTGTATTACCCGAAGTGCCCT
>JBJFGD010000180.1:0-2851 GCA_051892355.1 Acutalibacteraceae bacterium
TCGCTCACAAATCCAAATAAATGTGCAATCGAATTTGGTGATATTTCCTCAGAATTAATATTAATCAAATTAGTATTAACTTTTTTAGTCGTGCTTGTTTGCAATTTTTTATCATCTGATTTAGACTTTTTCTTATCTGTTTTTACCGAATTTTTTATTGTTCTAAAAACATCACCAAATTGATATCCGTCCTCAAACTCTCCTGTTTGATACCATTTTTTCTTGCTTTTTTCCACTTATATATACCTTTACATCCCTTTATCCTCTCTACTTAAAAACCAGCGCGGTCGCCATACGGCAACCGCGCACTTTTATTTATTATTCGCCACCGATAGCAAATATCAAACCTTTCTTATTCGCAGTAATAAAACAGTCATAATACAGGCGGAAATTAATTTTATAAGCATCCATATCCTGTACAATATCAGGTGTATAAATATCTACCTTGTCAACCTTTTTAACAAGTGAAGCTGCCGACTTGGGCATAACAATTGCTCTGATATAGCCTGCATCATCGCTTGCTTTAAAGCCGGTATCATTAAATTCATAATCGCTTCTCATTCTGTCTGAAGCTACCGGAATAATAGCACATCCGTTAAGATTTTTAACCTTCAAGTTTGCGCTGCCCTGTTCAAATTCGCTTACAGTGATTGAACGCTGCAATTCATTAGAAGTCATAAGTGCCGCGTACATAACTGGGTCAACAAATGCTATCATCTGTTCATTTGTATAACCGCTTGCCGCTTCAGCCTTGTTAATAGAGCCCAGCATTAAATCTACTGCAGAATCACTGTTAAATGTATCAACATTACCCTTTTCATTTGCTGTTTTATAAAGCGTAGATAAAACATACGCATCAATTTCGGGGTTAACCTTTGTGCGTGTATATTCACCTACCACCTTGCCTGCAAGCGATGACATACCGCTTTCATCAGCATCTTGAGCATCAATAATAAGCTGCTTACTGCGTTCCTTTGAAAGTGTATATGCGGTATAGTTAAAGTTTGTACCGCCCTTTGAATAACCTGTTTCTCTGTCATAATCGCCCAGACCGTCAAAATCAATCTGAGGCATATTTACTGTTCTTGCACCTGTAAATTTAGCTTTAAACTTACCATCAGCCAAAAAACCTGTTTTAGATTCCTGAACTATCATCTTATCAAGTTCGTTTGCATACTTATTTGCATATTCAAATATATTTGCCATAATTTATTTTCCTTTCTTTTATCTGCCCCACAGTCCCGATAAAAAATTTCTGTCAGCCGAAGACATATTCTCTCCGCTGCCGCTTTTCATTGTTCCTGTGCTTGCGGCAGTTGCTGCCTGTTGTGTTTTTTTTGCAGCATCAATTTTTGTTTGTTCTTTATGTAGATAGCACAGATATGCGGAATACAAATCTCTTTTTCCTTCCGCTGCCTCAATAATCACAGAATTAGGTAACGCGCCGTAATCAGGCGCATCAGGAATTTCTGATTTAAGCTTCAAATATTCATCTGCCAACCGTGAATAAACACTTTGTCTTTCTAATTCCTCGTTTTTTATAATAATACTGTTTTCACGCTCGGCAATTATTTTTTTGTAATCTTCAGATTGCTTTTCTCGATATATTTTCATACCGATTTCAACATCTTCACTGCCTTTACCGTATAATTCTTCTAAGTGGCGCTTATAATTTTTTTCAGGCGAAGATACTATTCTTTCTACAAGCGAATTAACATCTGTGCCATTCAAAGTTGCAATATAATCCAATTTAGCTCTAAGAGCTTCGGTATGCATTCCTTTTTGAATAAACTTTACAGCTTCCTCTTTTGTAAAATCTCGGTTTTTGTGATTATACTGTACCGAAATAAAAGGCTCCGATACATTCGGGTTTTCTGATACAGATTTCTGTGCTATATCATAATCTGTATCTCGCACAACATTTTCTTCGGTTGGGTCTTCTCGGTTTGGTATAACAGAGGTATCCTCAACGAGTTCAATATCAGTTTGTGTCTCCTGATTGTTTTCAGGTATGGTGTCCTGTACATCAGTGTTCTGAACGCTATTGTTTTCGTCCATATCTTTTCTCCTTTTTTATTAATCCCTATGGTGAAGGGAATTTTAAATGCACAATGCGTGTTTGCATAATGCATTATTAAACTCTAATTATTTATTCAATATCGGCTGTCGCACCGCCGTCATATTTTAAAAAGTTTTTCCAATCTCGTTTAGCTTTCTTTTCTTCTTCACTCTCGTGTATTTCACTATCACTTTTCTGCTGTGATTTTTTTAAAATGCGCTTTTCTTCATGCTTATAACCAATTAAAAATCCAATAGCAAAAACCGCAAATGCTATAAGCAGAAAAGAAACAAACACACTCATAACCATACTTATAATTACTATATTATTCATAAATTCACCATCCTTTTTTAAAGCCTATATCATGCGCATTAAGACCATGATTTTTTATGTAATACTCCTCATTTGTAGGCTTATGCCTTGGAGTATTAGGGTCAACAGGTTTAAAATATCTAACATCATAAAATGCATAACGCAGCGCATCGCATAAATGGTTATTACAGTCCTGTGGCTCGTTTATTCCCCGTTCATTACTGTCCTTTTTCCAGCAATACCTTGATAATTCATTTATCATATTTTTACAACTTGGATGCACATAAATTTTATATTCCTGTATCTGAACAATTCCGTTAAGTATTGAATCTTTGCCTTTAACCGACGGCATTATCCTTGAAATACCAAGCCGCCTTAAATCTTCATTTGATTTAGGCTCGGCACAGTCTGCACGAATACGCTCTTTTGCATAACCTTTTTTCTTTATCATTTCGGCAATATCCCAATTAAGCATTTTTT
>JBJFGD010000181.1:0-2838 GCA_051892355.1 Acutalibacteraceae bacterium
TATTGCCTTGGCAGATATATTTACCTGCTTGATGCCGCGTGCGATTTACCTGATGATATAAAAAAAGGCAGTTATAATGTGTTGAAAAACAACGTTTCGGGCGATGCCAAGCAATATGCAAAAGAAAAGATTGTTCCACAACTTTATTTTTGCGTAAACGAGGCGGCTAAAGCTTTTGAATTGCTTGAAATTAAAAAGTATAAACATATACTTGGAAATATTATTTATTTAGGTTTAGAAGATACTTTTATAAAGGAGTTAAATAAGTAAATGAATGACCCCTATGCAGTATTAGGTGTTTCTAAAAACGCTACAGATGATGAAATAAAAAACGCATACCGTGAACTTGCCCGCAAGTATCACCCCGATAACTATACCGATAATCCTCTTTCTGACCTTGCAGGTGAAAAGATGAAAGAGATTAATGAGGCTTATGATGCGATAATGAATTCGCGCCGTTCAGGCTCGTCTAAAAACTCCGGCGGCTCATATAGCGGCACCACTAATTTTCCCGAAGTGCGTTCACTTATAAGTCAGGGCAGACTTGAACAGGCACAAGAAATACTTGACGGTGTTCCTCCGCAAAAACGCGATGCCGAATGGTATTTTTTAAACGGTACTGTGCTTTACCGTAGGGGTTGGTTTGACCAAGCGTATACCAGTTTTGCAACTGCAGTTCGAATGAATCCAAATAATCCCGAATATCGTAATGCCATGAATAATGCGCAAAGGCAAAGCGGTCAACAGTATAACCCATACCGTTCATACGGCACGGGTGGCTGCAATACTTGTGATGTTTGTAACGGACTAATATGCGCCGATTGCTGCTGTGAATGTATGGGCGGCGACTTAATACCTTGTTGTTAATATGAAAAATACAAAAAAAATTACACTTTGCGGTATGGTTGCGGCATTATCAGTTGTAATAATGCTTACAAGCTATTTTCCGTATCTTACCTATGCAATACCTGCTATTGCAGGGTTGTTTATGATTGTGCCGCTTATAGAGTGCGGCGCAGCTTGGAGTTTTGCTACATATATTGTAAGTGCTGTAATTACATTTATTGTAGCCGAGACCGAAGCTAAAATATTATATGTGTTGTTTTTGGGTTATTACCCGATTTTAAAATCACTTATTGAAAAGATAAACCGTCAAACCATAGAATGGGTAGTAAAACTTGTCTGCTTTAATTTAGCGGCAGCAGCGTTTTATTATGTTTCAAGCTTTTTGTTTTCAATTTCGTTTGATGATTTTGCAAGCTGGGGCAAATACGGTGCGCTTATATTTTTAGCGCTTTGCAATGTTGTATTTGTGCTTTACGATATTGGCATTTCGCGTATAGCATCATATTATATGATAAATCTGCACGATAAGGTAAAAAGAATAATTAAATAATACATAACACAAAAAAGCCATTGTAAAAGCAGTGGCTTTATTTGTTAATTATTAAAGGTTTACATTTTGAAAAAAATATTGTAAAATAATAAAGATATAAAGTAGGTGAGAGTATGAAAAAAATCGTTGTAATCGGCGGCGGCGCGGCAGGTTTAATGGCTTCTTACAGTGCCTTGGTTGCTTTGGCAGACAAACCGCACAGCATAACGGTTGTTGAAAAAAATTCTCGCCCTGCGCGCAAGGTTATGATAACAGGCAAGGGCAGATGTAATGTTACCAACAATTGCGATGTAAATACCCTTATTGCAAGCACACCAAAAAACGGAAAGTTTTTGTACTCTGCTTTTAATAATTACACTTCACAAGATACAATGTCTCATTTTGAAAATATGGGTGTTCCGTTAAAAACCGAACGCGGCAATCGCGTTTTTCCTGTGTCGGACAAAGCGGTAGATATTGTTGATGCGCTTATAAAACCTGTGCGTAACTCTTGCACCGTTATAGAGGGTGTTGCCCAAAGTATAATTGCACCAAACGGTGCGGTGACTGCCGTAAAACTTAATGACGGCAAAATAATAGATGCCGACTGCGTAATACTTGCCACAGGTGGTATGTCATATCCGCTTACGGGTTCTACGGGTGACGGCTATAAAATGGCGGCATCTTTGGGTCACACGGTTACACCGCTTACACCGTCGCTTGTAGGTCTTGAATGTAATGAAGGCTTTTGTACTCGCATTGCGGGTCTTTCGCTTAAAAATGTTACATTAAGCCTTTTTGAAAATGGTAAGAAAAAAGCCATTTATAAAGAAATGGGTGAAATGCTTTTTACACACACGGGTATTTCGGGCCCGCTAACACTTTCGGCTTCGGCACATTTGCGCTATATGGGTAAAAAAGATTATTTTGTCGAGATTGATTTAAAGCCCGCTTTAGATGAGTCGCAACTTGACAAGCGTTTGCTTCGCGATTTTGAAGAATCACTCAATCGTGATTTTGCAAATTCTTTAGATAAATTACTGCCTAAAAGCATAATTCCGGTTATAATAAATATGTCGGGCATACCTGCACATACAAAGGTTAATCAAATCAGCCGCGAACAAAGGCAGTCGCTTATAAATGTCATTAAGCATTTTAAGTTAAATATTACGGGTTTTCGTCCTATCGAAGAGGCCATTATAACCAGCGGCGGAATATCGGTTAAAGAAATAGATCCTGCTACAATGATGTCTAAATTAATAAATGGTTTATTTTTCGCAGGTGAAATAATTGATGTCGATGCCTATACGGGCGGATTCAATTTACAAATAGCGTTTTCTACAGGTGTACTTGCAGGTCAGAGCGCGGCAAAATATAAAGAGGAGATTTAAAAGATGATTTCAATTGCATTAGACGGTCCTGCAGGGGCGGGCAAAAGCACAGTAGCAAAGGGCGTAGCAAAG
>JBJFGD010000182.1:0-2822 GCA_051892355.1 Acutalibacteraceae bacterium
CACTGACAATTTTTTCTTAAAATACGATAGTAAAAGTGATATTGTATATTTATTTTAAATTTTTAAAAAATATTTTAAAAATTCCCTTGAATAAGGGTTGCTTGTTACATTATGTAAAAATGTCATTTAAATTTGTCAGATTTAATATTTGTTCCGTTGGTTACATATTTTATTATGCGTGCACCTTTGATATATCGCACATCTGCCACCATTTCAACATATCTTGACCAGCGTTTATCACTTACACCTAACTTTTCGGCTTCATCAAGCTTGCCTTTAAGGTCGGTTACGGTGTTGTTTGCGGTATTTACCTGTTCGGTCAGCGCGTTGATTTTTTTGGTGTGCTCATTAACGGCGATATAATTTTCGTTTAACGAGCGGCGGATATCCTTTTGTTTGCCTTCCTCAACCTCAATACCGTTTTCCTTTAAAATTTCAAAAATATCTTTCATGTTTTTTTGCTCCTTCCTGAAATGTTTTTTGATAGGATTTTCGCCTATATGGAATTTACAAGCATATTGTATAACAAAAGGAAGTTAGATTTCTAACCCCCCAAATTAAAAAATTGCAAAAAAATATCCGCCCACAATTAAGTGGACGGAAAATTGATATTTATGTTTTCGATTGTTTCCACAAAGGAATGTATTTACCTTTTGTAAACTCTTCCCAATGATTTGCCAAATACTCACGTTCTTTGTCATATTCTTCGGGTTGCATATCGTCGCGCCAAAACGGAACTTCTTTTAAAGTCCCAGAAGCCCAGTTATTTTCTACCATCTAACTCAATCAACCCTTTCGTATATTTTTCAAGAAGACCATTAACAATAATTTCTTCTCTTAAATGTGTTCTCTCACCTGCGGTTATTTTACCACATTTATACTTATAATTCAAGTCATTTATTTCTTTTTCAAATATAGGATCAAAATTATATGTATTTTTTAAATCTATAATTTTTTCTGCAAAGTATTTAACACCGTCTATTCGAATTGCACCAAAAACTTTTATGTTTTTGGTTGTCAACAATGTCCGCATATCCGTCTCTGAAAAACAGCCATCAGTATTATGGTTATGTATGAACGCGAAAGTTTTTTCTTTATTTTTGCCTATAAAATCCCAAAACTCTTGTGAACCAACACTATCAAATGTACCGCTTTCAAAAAAACACTCTTTTCCTGATACAAGGTCTACTAATGAAACATATTCTTTAGCTGTTTTTCCACCCAATTCGGCAACTTTTTGTGAAGCTTTAGAAATCCCGATATTTACATCTGAATTAAATGAATCTAATTTAACATTAAAATCTGCTTTGGAGTTATAGTTCAGAGTTTTTCCTGTGTTTCTTTCTGCGGAGTGCGCAGCTATTGGAATTTTAGAACTAATCCGCCTATAACCTTCCACACTTGCCCTTTTAGTATCATACAGCAGATTATTCTTTTCAGAGAAACGGCGGTAAATGGTTTGCTGTTCATTGATTTTCCGCTGTATGCGCTTGGCTTCAAGTTCATCGCCTGCGGCAGAGGCGGCAATACGCTCGGTTTTAAGCCGCCGCAGTTTGGTTTCCATTGCTCGCTGTTTTTGTGTAAGTTCATATTTTTGTTTGCTGTTTTCGGCAAATTCTTTTAACTGTTCTTCGGTATATACCGGTTCGGATACGCCTATAACTATGGGGAATTTCACATGTCGGCAGTTCCATTGACCAATTGGGCGTGCAAACCCCTGATATTTATTGCCCTTTACATCTTCAAAATCACCGCACACTTTGAATAATTTTCGAATAATATAACATAGCACGAACTTATATGTCCGTGCTTTTTTGTGTCAAATTTCATGTCAAATTTTTATGTTTTGTGTCAAATATCCATATTGTTTTGGCATTATAGCAAACAAGAACAAAATAGGGCAAATAGGCATAAATAAAGGGAAAACCACTGTTTTAGCGGTCTTCCCATTTGGCACGCTGAAAGGGATTCGAACCCCCGACCCTCTGCTTAGAAGGCAGATGCTCTATCCAACTGAGCTATCAGCGCATATGTTGCCTTTTAGACAACGCAAGTTATTATATCACAATAAAAATAAATAATCAAGTATAAAATTAAAGTTTAATATTAATTTCTTTATTTGTAGGTGTATATTGTCGATATATTACACCTGCACTGTCAAACATGCGCTTTGATGCCTTAACGCCTTCGGTTTCGGCATACTTGTCGTCCATATAAACAATCTCTTTAATGCCGGACTGAATAATTGCCTTTGCGCACTCGTTGCAGGGGAATAGAGTTACATAAACAGAACAACCTCTTACCGACCCTGTATTGCAGTTAAGTATTGCGTTAAGTTCGGCATGGCATACATAAAGATATTTTGAGTCAAGGCCTTCACCGCGTTCCCAAGGGTATACATCATCATCACAACTGTGAGGCATACCGTTATATCCCATAGAAAGTATACGCTTGTCTTGATTTACAATGCAGGCACCCACTTGAGTGGAAGGGTCTTTGCTGCGCAACGCAGAAAGACAGGCTATGCCCATAAAGTATTCATCCCAAGTAAGATAGTCAGCTCTTTTCATCTTTACACCCCATATTTTATTTTACATTCTATATTGTAGCTTATATTAAGATGTTTTTCAACTGTTTTTTGTGTGCAGTAAAGATGCGGCAATAATCATAATCACGGGGAAAACAGTGCAAACTAAAAAGCCTGTTTCAAGGGTGGTGCTGTTTGCTACAATGCCCATAAGCCAAGGCCCTATTGAACAGCCAAAGTCACCGCAAAGAGCCAACACACTGAACATAAGCGTGCCGCCGTTTGCAAAACGGCG
>JBJFGD010000183.1:0-2808 GCA_051892355.1 Acutalibacteraceae bacterium
ATTTATTTCCTCTTTTTTGCCGTCATCTGAAATATAATACATTTTAAGATTATCCGCCGTGAGATAATCGGAAAGCCATATTGTAACCTTTACCTTTCCGCTTGGCTGAACAGCTGTACCGCCCGAATTTGCGTTAATTTCAATAACCTGAATTTTACCGTCCTTTGCGATTGCTTTAAGCGCGTTATTCGCTTTGTCATAAATATCACCTGAAGTATATGTCTTCGCGGTAATAACAGTACCACCAGGGAATACACCGTCACCTGCAATTTCAATGCCCTTTTCAAGTGAATAAGTAATCTGCTTCGGAGGATTTACCATACTGTTTTCATCTGTGATACTATTTACAACTTCTGCTCCTAAAAGCTTGATGCTTTCTCCGTCATACGCAACATCTGTCTTTACATATTTTTTATACCAGACCAAACCTGCCTGGTCGTCAATTTTGTCTATGCCTAAGTTGTAGGGATCAAGTTCCTCTTTAGATAATGTTGATGGCGGAACGAAGCCGTCTTCGTCCTCAAAATCATTATAAGATAACTGACAATATACAGAATAATTATCTGAATCCTCATTATATCCTACAAATTGATACCAATATCCCGGACCTCCCGAACCTTCGTACTTAATAAGATAATTATTTGTCTTATTATCATATAAAAATGTGTAATTGGAATATCCTGTTGTTATTAATTCATTTTCGTATTCCTCTGTCGCTTTTATTACGCAGTCACGGAATTTTCCGTTATAATTCAGTATATCGGAGGCTATAACTTTATCCAAATATGCATCAAAACTATCCGCATTGACAGACCAACCATAAATTTCTGTGTCGTTAAAAACTATTGTATCGGGATCTTCAAAGAAAAATTCCGACTCATTTACGACAACCGCCCAAAAATAAATTGAATCTAATGATGTGATTTCACCGTTTTTGTCTTCATACATCGGCGCTCTGAACATCTGGTTTACCCAATATTCAACTCGCTCGAATTTTTCATTATAATTTTCCGATGCGCTAGTATGCACCGCACCGAACAGCGCGCCTGCTAATAAAACCGTTGCAAGAAATGTTGATAATATTTTTTTCATATTATTTCCCCTTTTCTGATTTTGTTTTGACTAAATTATAACACTATGGTTGTAATTTGTCAATACTTTAATTCTATGATTGATTATAATTTTAAAAATTTTTAATATAATAGTTGTAATCGGGAAAGAAGGGAAAAATGATGGAAACCAACCGTTTTTTAATTGATATGGGAAAAAGAATATATGACCGACGAAAAGAACTGAAAATGACACAGGAAACGGTTGCTGAAAAAATGGGACTTAGTCTTCAATCTGTTTCCTGTATTGAGCTTGGGAAAAAAGCCATTCGACCGGAAAATCTTGTTAAACTGTGTGAGGTCTTAAAAATATCATCGGATTATATTTTGACAGGTAAAAGAAGCAAGGAAGAACTTAAGGGCATATACAAAGAGATTTCTGCTCTCTCAAAAGAAGATTACATTATTGCCAATGAACTTATTAAAAGGTTAAACAGAAATTAAATAGAGACAACTGTCTTCTGTATAAAACTCGACAAAAGTACGGTGTAATATTTAAGCCCTCGGCTTTTGGGAAATTCAAAAGCCGAGGGCTGCATGCTGTCGTTTGAGTGTTTTTTACTTGTTTAATTCATTCTTTACATATTTTATCTGATTTTCTACCGACTGCACCGATGTGCCACCTTCAGAAATACGGCGCTTTACGCAATTTTCAAGATTAACAGCATCATAAAGCTCTTTATCGAAAAGATCACTGTATTTTTGATATTCTTCTAAAGGTAAATCTTCAAGCACGGTTTTTTTACTAATACAAAGGGCTACAAGCTGACCTGAAATTTTATATGCTGTTCTAAAAGGCATACCTTTTTTTACAAGGTAATCGGCAAGGTCGGTAGCGTTAATAAAGCCTTCACCTGCCGCTTTTTTCATATTGTCTGTAAGTACGGTCATTGTATCAATCATGGGGGTAAAGACCTTTAGGCACATTTTAACGGTATCACACGCATCAAAAATGCCTTCTTTATCTTCTTGCATATCCTTGTTATAGGCAAGCGGCAAACCCTTTAAAGTGGTAAGCAGACCCAACAAATCGCCATATACTCTACCGGTTTTTCCTCTCACAAGCTCTGCCATATCGGGATTGCGTTTTTGCGGCATAATTGATGAGCCGGTTGTATAGCTGTTTGAAAGCTCAATAAATTTAAACTCCCAACTTGACCATAAAATAATTTCTTCTGAAAAGCGTGACAGATGCATCATAATAAGTGATATTGCCGACATAAGCTCTACGCAAAAATCACGGTCTGATACGCCGTCAAGCGAATTCATACAAATTCCGTCAAACTTAAGCTGCTTTGCTTCAAAACGGCGATTGGTATTATATGTGGTGCCTGCCAAAGCGCAACAACCGATGGGCGATATATTCATTCTTTTTTTACAGTCAGCAAGACGGTCAATATCGCGAAGCAGCATCATGGCGTATGCCATTAAATGATGACCAAAGGTTATGGGTTGGGCGCGTTGCAGATGGGTATACCCTGACATGATACTTGCCTTATGCTCATTTGCTTTATCGCAAAGAACTTCTATAAGCGATTTTAAAAGCGCGGTTATTTCATCAATTTCATCACGCAAATACATTCTTATATCAAGCGCTACCTGATCGTTACGACTGCGAGCAGTGTGCAGCTTTTTGCCAACATCGCCTATACGATTGGTAAGTTCTTGCTCAATAAACATATGTATATCTTCAGCAGTC
>JBJFGD010000184.1:0-2805 GCA_051892355.1 Acutalibacteraceae bacterium
ATAAACAAACGCACAAAAAGTTTTTACTTTTTGTGCGTTTGTTAGTGTAATATCACCGTAAAATGAAAAAGTCAAATTTTAAGTACTTTTAAGATGAAAAAAAATCATCTCAAAAATGAAAAAAACTATTTACAATTCAAAAAAACATATTATAATATAATGGTCAATTAAAAAAAGAATTATACCAAGGAGATATTTTGATGAAAAACGGTGTAGAGATAAGATGGCATGGCCGCGGCGGTCAGGGTGCAAAAACAGCAGCTTTATTGCTTGCAGATGTTGCTTTTAAAACAGGGCAGAATGTACAGGGATTTCCTGAATACGGCCCCGAAAGAATGGGCGCGCCCATTACCGCATACAACAGAATAAGCCGTGAAAATATACGCGTACACTCTAATATATATACACCAGATTATGTGGTGGTTGTTGATGAAACTCTGCTTTATTCGGTAGATGTAACTGCAGGTCTTAAAAAAGACGGCGCTATCATAATAAATACTGCCAAAAAAGTTTCAGAGGTTATGCCCTATCTTAAGGGATATAGCGGCAGGGTTGTTACGGTGGATGCCCGCAGTATTTCAGAACAAACACTTGGTAAAAACTTTCCTAATACACCTATGCTTGCAGCAACCGTTGCGGTAAGCGGTATTATGGCAAAAGAAGAATTTATAAGAGAAATGAAAGCATCTTTCAAACATAAATTTGCTAAAAAGCCCGAAGTAATTGACGGCAATATGAAAGCACTTGAAATGGCATATAATTCGGTAGAATATTCTGCAGTTATGTCAAAGAGCGCATAATTAATATATTTAAACGCTGCCGGATTTCGGCTTTACGGAATCGGGCAGTCTTTTTGTATTATGGATTGGAGAACAAATATGAGAACAGATATAAGCAAGATAAATGAATCATCTTCACATACTGAACTTACCGAGGGTTTGATGATATTCGGCGCGGGTACTTCTAAAAATTTCAAAACAGGCGAGTGGCGCACCAATACACCCGTATTTCATGCAGATAAATGTAAACAGTGTCTGCTTTGCACACCTGTTTGCCCCGATGTTTGTATTCCTGTAAAAGACGGCAAGCGCGGCGAATTTGATTTAGATCACTGTAAGGGCTGCGGCATTTGTGCGCGCGTTTGCCCATTTGATGCAATAGAAATGAAGGAGGGCATTGAATAATGAGTATAAAAGAACGCATGTCAGGTAATGAGGCCGTAGCATACGCTATTCGTCAAATAAATCCCGATGTTATGCCCGCATTTCCTATAACTCCTTCTACAGAAATTCCGCAGATGATATCTACATATATAGCAAACGGTCAAGTTGATACCGAGTTTATACCCGTTGAAAGTGAACATTCTGCTATGTCGGCTGCAATTGGTGCAGAGGCTGCGGGTGCCAGAACACTCACGGCTACCTCATCGGCAGGTCTTGCCCTTATGTGGGAAGAATTGTTACTTGCCGCTTCTAACCGTATGCCCATAGCTTTGGCATTGGTAAACCGCACACTGTCAGGGCCTATTAACATAAACTGCGACCACACCGACGGTATGGGTGCGCGTGATACGGGTTGGATACAGATATACTCTGAAAACAATCAAGAGGCATATGACAACTTTATTCAAGCATTTCCTATTGCAGAAGACAGCCGTGTGCATCTGCCTATTATGATTTGTCAAGACGGATTTATCACAAGTCACGCTGTTGAAAATATAGAACTTTTAGAAGATGAACCGGTAAAAAAATTTGTGGGCGAATATCAGCCTGAAGAATACCTGCTCAACCCCGGAAAACCAATTGCCGTAGGTCCGTATTCGGTTTCTAACTACGCTATGGAAGCAAGAAAAAACCAAGAACTTGCTATGGAAAATTCAAAAGAGATTATTTTAGAGGTTGCCGAAAAATTTGCCGATATATCGGGCAGGCAATACGGTTTGTTTGAAGAATATAAAACAGAAGATGCCGACTACATAATGCTTATTATGGGTTCTGCTGCAGGCACTGCAAAAGAGGCGGTTGATGAACTGCGCGAGCAGGGTAAAAAGGTAGGCGCGCTAAAGCTTAGGGTGTTCCGCCCATTTCCCGAAAAAGAGATTGCCGAAGCGCTAAAAAATTGTAAGGCAGTAGCCATTATGGACAGGTGTGAAAGCTACAACGGCAACAGCGGTCCTTTAGGTAGTGAAGTTACAGCAGGTCTTTATCGCAATAAGGTAATGATAGAGGCTGTAAACTATATCTACGGCCTTGCGGGCAGAGATTTTACCGTTAACCACGCAAAAGATATTTTTGCCGAACTTGAGGCTGTTTGTAAAGAGGGCAAGCCTGTAGAACAGCATAAATACATAGGCTTAAGATAAACAGGAGTAGCGTTATGAGTGATTACAGTTTAAAAACTATGATGAATAAAAAAGAGCGCTTGGCACCTGGTCACCGTATGTGTGCGGGCTGCGGCGCTACAATCGCGGTAAGGGCGGTACTGCGCTCACTGCATGAAGAAGATCAGGCGGTAATCGGCAACGCGACAGGCTGTCTTGAGGTATCATCATTTATGTACCCGTATACCGCTTGGGAAGACAGTTACATACACAACGCATTCGAAAATGCAGGCGCAACATTAAGCGGCGTTGAAACAGCTTATAAAGTGCTTAAAAAGAAAGGAAAGCTCGGTAAAGAAGATAACTACAAGTTTATTACATTCGGCGGTGACGGTGGCACCTACGATATCGGTTTTCAGTCACTTTCAGGTGCAATGGAACGCGGACACGATATGGTATATGTATGCTATGATAACGGCGCATAT
>JBJFGD010000185.1:0-2798 GCA_051892355.1 Acutalibacteraceae bacterium
CAAACCGGGCAGAAGCGGCAGCATCTTCTCTGACAAAACCTTTAATATACCCACTGTTCAAATTAATTTTATGACGGGTACTACCGATATTGAAATGGAACCAATATCAGGCAAACCTTATGAAAAGGTTACTCTGCCTACACCTACTCGTCAGGGTTATATTTTCACAGGTTGGTATTCATTCCCCGATTATACACTCGAATATCCGTATGAGTACTTCCTCTCGCGTGATATTAATCTGTATGCCGGTTGGAAGAAGAATTCAGTAATTCAAGATTTTGAAAGTTATACCTATACAATGTATGATTGCGACCTTGACCGTTGGAACTACAACCGGCCCGGTTCGCGCGGCGGTTATGATATTAAATACGCGCACAGAGGTACAAAGTCAATTCAGTTGCTTGATAATTCGGCAGATTCGGCAGACTTATTGCTGAATTATGAAGAATGGCTTACGGTAGGTCAAACCTATACAATGACCTTCTGGGCGATGACCGATAGGGCAGATAACCCCGACACAACCTTATCGCTTGTTCATAATAACTATCCCGATTATTTGGATACTGTCGTAGGTGTTGAACCTATGGTAACACTTACAGGCCTTACAGCAGGCGAATGGAAACAGTATTCTTACAGCTTTACAGCTCTTACCAACTGGGTATCTGTAAGAGCAACCGGTAATTCAAGTCTGTTCTTTGACGACTTTGTTATAGCGCCCACAGGCACAATAATCGAAAACACAAATTATGTTAACGGTGACCTTAGTGGCACATCACCTAATACAGGTGCCGCCACAACAGCCGCAATACTTGTTGCTGCAATTGTTTCTTGTGCGGTTATTATTGTTATTTCAAAGAAAAATTTAGTCGAAGTTATCGACAAAATTTAAGGAAAGGAAGGGTTTTATGAAATCAAATATTTCTGTAAAAAGAATAATTTGCTTTTTGCTTGCTGTAATGATGTTGCTTGCAGCCGTTGGCTGTAAGGAATCGAAAAAAAGCAACAAGAAAAAGGTAGTAGTGCGTGATAAAGTTATTGTCAGAGATAATGACAATAACGATACAAGTTCTGTAAACTCTGACGATTCCACATCTGATAATAACAATTATGTGCAGACAACTACCCGTGGTAAACGCGCATTGATTAAAGCTGAAGAGGAAGAAGAAACTGTATCATTTGATGAACTGCATAAAGAAACATTTAAGCCGGAGTTTGAATCCAAAAATGTTGCTTGGGACGGTCCTGAAGGATATGTTATAGTATATTCAACCGCAACAGATAAAAACGGTGCAACAACAAACGCACGCGTTTTGGCAGAAAAACTAAAAACATTCTTTAGTGATAATGATAAGGTAAATCTTTCTGTTTATAAAGATACCGATCCTGCACTTGCAGGTGTAGAAAAAATGATTTTAGTAGGCGATACGGCTTATTATAAATCAAATCTAAAAGAAACCGAATTCGCCGTAAATCTTATTGGCAGCAAGCTTGTGTTTGAAGGCGGTCACTTTGTAATGGTTGAAAAGGCGGTTGACTGGTTCAGAACCATGAACCGTGAAAAAGGCAAGGTGGCAACGCTTAAAGGTACACAAGATGACTTCACCTCTACACTTACCATTGACGGTCAAAAGTATGTCTATGTTTGGGGTGATGAGTTTGACGGCGAAGAGTTAGTTGATGAAAGCAAGTGGCAGATTGGTACACACATGCCCTCTAATCCGGATTTAGCATACATTAAAAATAAAGATGTTTGCTATGTCGAAAACGGCAGACTTAGAATGACAGCTATACGCTATCTGGCTGAAGACAGTGATGCCTACGGTTATGCAAGTTGCGGTTCTTATGATACATCTACTACTATGGCTTTCAAAAAAGGCTATCTTGAATTTAATGCTAAGCTTTCGTATACTCAGGGTATTCTTCCTCCGCTTTGGCTTATGAGTAACCCTGACGAAGGTGCTGTTATACCAAAAGAGCAGTATAAAGCGGCCTGGACTATTGAGTTCGATATGTTTGAAACTTTTGCTAACGGCAATACATGGGATGTAAGTATCCATAAGTATTACAAACCGTATGATGTTACTGTTGGCGGTGAAAGATATAACAACGGTATAACATATCAGGCTAAAGATGCAGAAGGCAATACCGTAAATAAAGTTTTCTGGTTTGGCGAAGATGTTACCGATAAGTTTGTATTTAAAGAAAGCAGTTATGCTACCTATGGTACTATTACAAGCTGGCGTAACCACTATGATGCAACAGAAAATAAAAAGCAACAATATGTATTTGAAGGCGAAGAGCTTGAAAAACTTAATGATACATATCATACCTACGGTGTACTTGATACCGAAACAGGCTATAAAATGTTTATTGACGGCAAGGTATGGCTTGAGCGTGATTGGGATACCGCTTGGGACGGTGTAGACGGTTTTGATTTCAATAATAATAACGGTTTTGGTTATAATCTTTATTATTATTTAATTATGAACCAGTGGATTTACACACCTGAAAGCTCTATAGCTTCTGCAGGGCAATCAATTACCGATAATAAGACTCTTCCGATTTCTTCATTTATCGATTCGGTTCGTCTTTATCAGTTGCCCGATAAAATTGCGGTTGAATCACCCGCTTACAGCGAATAATTTATAAAAAAGAGACCTTCGGGTCTCTTTTTTTAATACTTATTTGTTAATAAAAATCACCTAACAGTATTAAACATTCAATATATTGGTCATAATACTACAGGTGATTTTTTGAAAAACAAATTTTTTACTAAAAGCATATTAAAAAAGGCTTTT
>JBJFGD010000186.1:0-2798 GCA_051892355.1 Acutalibacteraceae bacterium
CTTTGCAAATCCCTATATGTCTTTGTAAAATTATATCATATTTCGTACCAAATTGAAATAATTGAATACATAAAAGTTTTAACTTTTTTGCATTTTTTGTTTTTTACCGTAAATAATACTACGGGAGGAATAAAAAATGAAAAAATTTATCTCTTTTTTATTATGTTTAGTATTTGTTTTATCACTTACAGCCTGCGGCCGCACTATGAACGGTGCTGTATCTGACACAGAATCTGCTACAAATTCTATTGTAAGCGGCACAGAAAATGCGGTTGACAAAGCAAACAGCGCTATGCAGTCGGCGACTGATTCTGTAACAAATGACAGTATGCAGCTTGTTGCTAAAATAACTGCCGAAGAAGCAAAGCAGGCGGCACTAAAGCATGCAGGGCTTAATGAGTCAGACATAACCGATGTAGATATCGACCTTGACCGTGACAACGGCGTATTGATTTATGAAGTTGACTTTAATCACGGCGGCACCGAGTATGACTATGACATCAATGCCGAAACGGGCGAAGTGATTTCTGCCGACAAAGACCGAGATTAAAAACAAAATTGATAAATCCGTTTACTGCTATATTTAACGGTGAACGGATTTTATCATTTTTTAAACTGAATTTTCTAAAAAACAAATAATTATTTATTGCACCTATAAAAAAGATATGTTATGATATGAATAGAATTTTTAGAAAGGTTAAGACAAATGAAAAAACTGTTGTGTATAATAATTTGTATACTTGCCGTCACAGGTCTTGCAGGTTGCAAAGATGTGCTTGACGAGGGTTCGAGCGAATATTACATATTAGAGCTTACCGAAAATAAAATTTCTGATGAAAAAGAGTTTGCTATCACCGATGCAAAGGGTACGGTTTGGCTTGAAAACACCGATGTTGATAAGGTGTTAGTTGTTTTTGAAAAATCTAAAAACCGTTATTTAGAGTTAAAATTAACCGATGACGGTGCTAAAAAGTTTAAAAAAGCTTTAAAGGAAAACAAAGACGGTGTTTTAAGCATTACTTTGGGCGGCGAAGTATTGGCTTCACCCGTAACGGCAGATGATGCCGAAGAAAACAGCGCAATAGTAACAGGCGAGTATGAAGATGTAATATCTTGGTTTAACAATCTCACATAGATTAACAATAATTTTTATAAATACTTAAAAAGAGCAGACTTGATATCAAGTCTGCTCTTTTAACTTTATCAGATTTATGATTGTATTTCTTTAAATGCGTAAAATTCACCTTTTTTGGCAATTAATTCATCATATGTGCCGTACTCAACGCATTTTCCGTCTTTAATAACGGCAATTTTATCTGCATTTTTAATAGTTGAAAGACGGTGGGCCACCATAAATGTTGTGCGGTCACGGGTAAGGCTTTCAATAGCCGCCTGAATTTCGCGCTCGGTTACACTGTCAAGCGCGCTTGTGGCTTCGTCAAAAATAATAACCTTTGGATCTCTTATAATAGCGCGCGCAATGGCTATGCGTTGGCGCTGCCCACCCGAAAGCTTTGCGCCGTGTTCGCCTACGGGTGTGTCAAGTCCGTGCGGTAGTCGGGCTATAACATCATCAAGCTGTGCCGCATGCACGGCATTTGCAATCTGTTCTTCGGTGTAATCGGTTCTGCCATAGGTGATATTTTCACGCACGGTACCCGAAAATAAAATGGAATTTTGCGGCACCACCGAAATATTTTTGCGGTATGAGCGCAGGTCAATATCGGCAATGTTTTTACCGTCAATCAACACCTCGCCGCTTTCGGCTAAATTAAAACCGACAACAAGGTTTATGATTGTGCTTTTGCCTGAACCCGATTCACCTACAAGCGCTATCGTTTGACCGGCTTCTACAGTAAGGTCAAGACCGTTTAAAACATGAGTTTCCATATCGTAGTTAAATACAACATTTTTAAATTCGTATTTGCCTTTAAGGTCTGAAAGTATAGGTTTTCCGTGATTTTTTTCAATATCGTAGGCCGAAAGTATTTCACCTATAGAGCGTATTGCATCGGTGCCGCGCGTTATTGCAGGCAAAAGATATACAATGCTCATAACATTTGATGTAAGCGAAGTAAAATATGTTTGATAAAGCGAAATTTCACCTATTGATATAAACTTTTTATATGCCATAAACGCCGTAACAAATAGGCATAAAATTTGAAAAGCGTTCATAATTACCCAGCTGATCGCACCAAAAAAACTGTATGTAGAATCAGAACGGTAGCCGCGCTCGGCAATTTTTGTTATTGATTTTGTCAGTTTTTTAACTTCGGTGTTTTCAAGTGAATGTGCGCGGGTTACAGGAATTAATTCTTCCATATCGTAAACTGCGGCAGAGGTGCTTTCAAGCTGCACGCGAAAATCTTTGGTTTGCTTGTGCATTATTTTACCAAAACTTTTTTGTAAAAAAACACCTGAGGGCACCATTAGTAAAAACATAAAAAATATTGTAATATTGTTTGAAATTACAACTGCCAAAGTAATGCACATATTTATAACCGTGCCTAAAATTGTATTCATAATATGAGATGCCAAGTCGGTTACAACCTCAACATCACGCATAACTTTAGACTGAATTTTGCCCGATTGAGTATCTTTGTGATATGTAATCGAAAGCTGCTGCAGTTTTCGAACCATCGCTCCGCGAAGTCCGGCTTCAACATTGCGGTTGGCTTTTGAAAGAATTTTTACAAACAGCGTATGAAACGGAATATTTAATATAAGCAGTGAAACAGCAATCACAACATCAATAATAAGTCTTGTAAATATGTTTTCAGGCGGACTTGTAACAAGAT
>JBJFGD010000187.1:0-2798 GCA_051892355.1 Acutalibacteraceae bacterium
TGATTATAGAATCAATAACCGCTTGACTTCGTTCACCTTTGCCGATTGTGGCGGTAAGCCCCATATCGTGAAGAGTGGGGGTGAAACTGTCCATTCTGGATGAAGTTGTAGGCCCGCAGCTGCCAATAGCCATACCGTCAGGGGTAGGGGTAGGACCTGCAAAATATATAACCGAATTTTTTATTTCATAGGGTAGAGGTTTACCTTGTTCTATGAGTTCAAAAATTCGTTTGTGTGCCGCATCACGCGAGGTATAAACAACACCGCTTAACAGTAAACGGTCACCTGCGCGAAGTTCGCCGCAAATTGCACTTAAATTATTTGAGTCGATTTTATATTCTTTCATTTTGTCATCTCTGCAAACATATTTTCAAAACTGCTTTCAAGCTCATGATTTTCGGTATTATTTGCAATGATTTGTTCGCGCGCTGAATTAAGTGATGTAACAAGGGTATCTACCTTTGCAACAAAGTCAGAAGAGGTCTGCATAATATCGGCTTTAAGAGCCGCCAAAGATTCATGTGCGCGGTCTATAGAATGAATATTTTTTTCAACCTCACGATTTACGATATCTTTATTATCGGCAGAATTTTGCATAATTGATTTTGCGTTTGCCTGTGCTACAAGATAAAGTTTTCCTATATTTTGTGAAAGGCGTTCAATTTCTTCATACTTATCGGTGTATTCTTTAAGTTGCGCTTCAACATTTGCTTTAGCAGTTTTTACTTCGTCGAGTTGGGTGTTAACCATAGCCAAAGTATTATCAAGAGAATTGATTTTTTCGTTTAAAGCGCTTTCTTTTTCAGAGAATTTTTTATGTGTTTCTTCAACATAATTTATAACATCGTCACAGTTAAAACCAAAAAGACTTTTTCTAAAACCGACTGACATTTTTTTACATCCCCTAAATTTGTTTTTTTGACATATATTAAGTATAGCAGATATTATTCTTTTTTACAAGAAAAATATCTGCTATTAGCTATTAACACTTATTTTTTAAATGCGGGGTCAATATCAAGAGTTGCAAAGTAATCATCTGCGGTTTGTGCGCGTCTGATAAGCTCTACTGTGCCGTCAGGCTTTAACATAAGTTCTGCACAACGGAGTTTGCCGTTATAGTTGTAACCCATTGAATGACCGTGCGCACCTGCATCATGAATGGTCAAATAATCGCCTATTTCAACTTCGGGTAATGCGCGGTCAACGGCGAATTTGTCGTTATTTTCACACAAAGAGCCAACAACATCAAATTTACCTACCGGCTTTTCATTTTCTTTACCCATTACAGTAATATGGTGATATGCACCGTACATTGCGGTGCGCATTAAATCGCAGCAGCTTGAGTTAAGACCGATATATTCTTTATAAATATGTTTTTTGTGTATAGCTTTTGAAACAAGATAACCGTATGGGCCTGTTATATATCTGCCCATTTCGGTAAATATTGCAATTTCCAGACCTGCAGGTGTTATGATTTCATCATAAACCTTATGTACGCCTTCGCCGATTGCAAAGATGTCAACGGGTTCTTCTGTAAGTTTATACGGAATACCTATACCGCCTGACAGGTCAATGAATTCAACATTAATATCAAGTTTTTCTTTGATTTCTAAAACAAATTTAAAGAGTTTTTTTGCAAGTCTGGGGTAATATTCATCAACAAGTGAGCAGCTGGCAAGCATTGCGTGAATACCGAAATGTTTAACACCTTTTGATTTTAAAATTTCAAAAGCTTCAAGAATTTGTTCGTGTGTCATACCGAATTTTGTATCATAAAGGTGACCCATAATGTCATTTGTTATATTGAACTGACCGGGATTATAACGGCAGCAGATTGTGTCAGGCAGAGGTGCAATATTTTCAAGAAATTCAATATGTGTAATATCATCAAGATTTATAATAGCACCTGCATCAAGCGCTGCTTTATATTCGGCAACGGTTGTTTCGTTAGAACTGAACATAATGTTATGACCTGTAACACCGCATTTTTGAGAAATGATAATTTCAGGAACAGATGCACAGTCAGTACCGCAACCAAGTTCTTTTAAAACTCTGATGATAGCGGGGTTAGGAGTAGCTTTTACTGCAAAGTATTCTTTAAAGCCTTTATTCCACGAAAACGCTTTATATAAATCGGTTACGCATTTTCTAATGCCTGATTCGTCATATACATAAAATGGGGTGGGATAAGTTTCTTCCCATTTTGCGATGTCTTGTTTGCTGAAGGGGACAGTTTTCATTTGAGCGTCACTTTCCTTTGTGAAAATAATTTATTAGATTTTACAAAAAAAATAAGAATTTGTCAAGTGTTCAATGCGCATACTAAAACTAAATTAATAAAAAATGAATTTTTTAAATTTAAGTATTGATTTTTGACAAACAATCATTTATAATATAAAAGCAAAAATTTGTATCATTTTGTAAGGAGATATCGAAAATGACCAATAACAAAACAGTTTTAAAATGGCTTGATGAGATGAAAGAACTCCTCACTCCAGATAATGTTGTATGGATTGACGGCAGTGAAGAACAACTTGAGGCTCTTCGTAAAGAGTCTGTAGAAAGCGGCGAAATGATTAAGCTCAATCAAGAAAAGCTTCCGGGTTGTTATCTGCACAGAACTCTTCCTAACGATGTTGCCCGTGTTGAAGACCGTACTTTTATCTGCTCTCGCAATAAAGAAAACGCAGGTCCTACAAACAACTGGTGCGACCCCGATGAAATGTATAAAAAACTTTATAACATTGCTCGC
Organism: Acutalibacteraceae bacterium; assembly: GCA_051892355.1. GTDB lineage: Bacteria > Bacillota > Clostridia > Oscillospirales > Acutalibacteraceae > UBA737. The sequence goes on from JBJFGD010000187.1 coordinate 2,753, forward strand.
GGCACCTATAAGGGCAGAACAATGTATATAATTGCTTATTAAATGG
>JBJFGD010000188.1:0-2788 GCA_051892355.1 Acutalibacteraceae bacterium
TCAGGATTACTTGTGACCACATAGATTATCTTGCCCTTATCAGCACCGTAAAGCAAAATATCCATTATGCGAGTCGCGGCATATATTGCCACAACCGAATACAATCCGCTTTCTGCATTTTTATAAATTACCGCCGTAAGTATTATTACAAAACCGTCTGCCATAAGAATTATTTTGCCTACGCTTAAATGCCGGTATTTGCGGTTGATAAGCTTTGCAATAATATCTACGCCGCCCGTAGTAGCACCGCGAAGCAATATAAGGCTTAACCCTAACCCCATAAGTATTCCGCCGAACAATGATGCGAGTATACCGTCGGTTTTAAGCGGTCTAAAAAAATTTGGCGAAATATCAAGAAAAACCGATATCATTACCGTTACAAACGAAGTTCTTAATATAAACGCACCGCCCAATTTTATATATCCCAAAATTAAAACAGGTATATTAAAAACAAATAGTATAATACCCGTAGGTATAGCCGTTAAATAATTTACCACCGCAGCCAGACCTGTAAATCCACCCGGCGAAATACCGTTTGCAGACAAAAATATATTTACCGCCGCAGAATATATGACAGCACCTACAATAAAGTAGAGTGCATCTATTGTAATTTTTACCGCGCCTTTTTTCATATGGCAAAACCTCCGTACATTTATTTTGTACGAAGGTTTTTATCATTATTCTTTATTTGTGTTCCAAATCATTTCAAACAGTTCTTTTATTCTGTCTTCTTGACCTGACAAATGCAAAAAGCCAAATAAACATTCAAGCCCTGTCGCAGTATGATATTCGCCGCTTGTAGCGCTTTTTGGTACATTGCCTGTATGAAAGTTTCTGCCGCGTCTGAATACGGCTAACTCTTTTTCGGTGAGGCTGCCCTCAATAATACCAAACGCCTCTGATTGAGCTACGGCACTTACATATTTAACCGACAAACTATGTAAATCGCCCGAAGAGCGATTAATTTCAGCAAGCCGCGTGCGCACCATCAAGCCGTAAACGGCATCACCTACAAAAGCCAAAACAGAAGGGCTTAATAAATTTACATTATCCATAAATACACCTATTCAAACCCTTACTCTACAAAATCAAATTCAACATCGTAAACGCTTACGGTGTCGCCTTCTTGCACACCTGCTTTGCGCAAGGCATCAATAATGCCGGTCTGGCGCAGCACGCGCTCAAAATATTGAAGTGATTCATAATCGTCGGGGTCAACCGTGTTCATAACATCTACAATCCAAGGGGCATCTTCGACAAAGTATACACCGTCGCAAACACGGATATTAAATGTGCGTTTTTTGTCTACGGTCAAATCGAGCTGCGGCTTGGGTTCTGCTTCATAAACCTTTATAGCAGGAAGCGTGGCAAGGCAAGCCGCTACATAATTTATGACATTTTGCGTGCCCTCGGCAATAGCCGCCATAACAGGAAAGAATTTATAACCCTTATCTTCAAAATATTTTTCTATTTTCTTTACATCTTCATCTTCGCAAAGGTCGCACTTGTTGCCAACAATCACCTGCGGGCGATTTGTAAGTTCTTCACTAAAAGCCGAAAGCTCGGCATTTATCTTCTCAAAATCATCTATCGGGTCGCGCCCCTCGCTGCCCGAAACATCAATTACATGAACAAACATACGGCAACGCTCTACATGGCGCAAAAATTCATGACCAAGACCAACACCCTCACTGGCGCCTTCAATAAGGCCCGGTATGTCAGCCATAACAAATGAGCTGCCCTCGCCCATACGAACAACCCCCAGCACAGGGGTAAGAGTTGTAAAGTGGTAATTTGCTATATTTGGCTTTGCCTCACTTACCACCGATAAAAATGTTGATTTGCCCACATTTGGAAAACCTATAAGACCGACATCTGCCAAAAGTTTTAACTCAAGTGTTACATCAAGTTCTTCGCCGGGGTTTCCGTTTTTGGCAAAGCGCGGTATCTGACGGGTAGAGGTTGCAAAGTGCGTATTGCCCCAACCGCCATTGCCGCCTTTTGCAATGATGACGGGCTCGCTGTCAGACAAATCGGCTATTATTCTGCCCGTTTCAGCATCTTTTACAACTGTTCCGCGCGGAACCTTTATTAAAAGTGCAGGGGCTTTTTTGCCGCTGCAGCGCCCTGCTTTGCCGTTTTCGCCGTTTTCTGCGCAATACTTGCGCTTATAACGAAAGTCGGCAAGGGTAGATAAATTATCATCTACCTGAAAAACTATATCGCCGCCGCGACCGCCGTCACCGCCGTCAGGTCCGCCTGCGGCTACATACTTTTCACGGTGAAAAGAAACCGCACCGTTGCCGCCGTTACCTGCTTTTAAATGTATATTTGCTATATCTACAAACATTTTTATCTCCTACAAAAATAAAAGTGTGTTTTATTATTCTTCCTCATCCTCAAAATTCTCAAAATCTTCGTCATCAAAATCAAATTGAGAATTTACCACATTTTCATAAAGTTCTTGCGCTATTTCAAGGTCTTCTTCATTTACATAAATTTTTTGCGCGCTAAACCCTCCGCCGAATACTATCTGCATGCTGTCTTCACTTTCATCACAAGTGAAATGAATATTGCTGTCGCGAAGAACATCTTTGTAAATTTCAGCCGTTACCACATTTTCTACACTTGCTGCGAGTACCGGATTTTTTATAACGAGAGCCTCTTCAGCCGCTTTTTCGGCAGCGCGTTCTTCGGCATCTTTCAGTTCTTGCTCATATGCTTCAAAGGTTTTAAGCTCTGCCCCGCAAAGCGGACAGATTTCTGCTTCGTTTTCGCAAGCGAAGCC
>JBJFGD010000189.1:0-2787 GCA_051892355.1 Acutalibacteraceae bacterium
ATCCGTTCTTTAATAAAAATCTTGATATTAACAGCAAGATTCCGCGTATAGATGTTTGATGGGGGATGTTAATTATGTCAATTAAACTTTTAGCCAAGGCTGTTTTCAGAAAATTAAAGCAGGTATCTACATTTGATGCTTCTATTCCTGAAATTACGCCTATGGGCGCAAGATTTCAGACGGAACTTGGGGATGAACCGCGTTTAAACATTATAGTTCCGACTCTCAATCCTGCACATGTTTTCGGTGGTATAACTACTGCTATCATATTTTATGAAAAGCTTGCAGATGAACTTGGTATAAAGCGTAGAATGATTGTAACCGATGAAGAAACAGGGGAGGAATACCTTGCAAAATACCCTGGCTACAAGCTGGTTGATTGTTGTGAAAATACTGTTTTTGACCGACAGGTTGTTCCTTTTGCAAATCGTTACGGTAAAACCATTCCTGTAGGCAAAAATGATATTTTTGTTTGCACCGGGTGGTGGACTGCCTACAATGCTCGCGAAATGATAAATTGCATCGAACAAAATGCCGGAACCGCCAAACCGCTTGTTTATCTTATTCAAGACTATGAGCCGTATTTTTATCCTTGGTCTTCACGCAGCGCGCTTGCCGAAAGTACATACCGTATGGACAAGCCGGTTATTGCTGTTTTTAACAGTTCAGAGCTGCGAGATTACTTTAAACTGCATAACTATTCTTTTTATAAAGAGTACTATTTTGATCCTGTTTTAAACGCTTATCTTAAAAAAGAGCTTGTAAATAATCCTCCTGTAAAAAAAGAGAAAAAGATAATAGTTTATGGTAGACCATCGGTAGTTCGTAACTGCTTTGAGATTGTAGTAGATTCACTTCGCAAATGGGCAATTCTTGCTGATGATGCTGCAGAATGGGAATTAATTTCGGCCGGTGAACATCATCCGGATCTTGCCGTAGGCGATGGTTGTGTACTGCATTCATGCGGTAAACTTACCATAGAAGATTATGCTAAAATGATGGGTTCATGTTATGCGGGAATCTCGCTTATGGTATCTCCTCATCCAAGTTACCCGCCGCTTGAAATGTCTACCTTTGGTATAAAAACAATAACTAATACCTACGAAAACAAAGATTTGGCTGATTTTAATAGAAATATTATATCACTTTCTGATATGACACCAGAGAATATAGCCAAAAATCTACTTGAAATAACAAATTCTTTTAATGCGGAAAAATTTTCTGTTGAAACAAATACAGATTATTTCAATAATAAATTATCGTTGGATTCAATTTGCGCCGGCATTAAAGAAACACTCGAAATATAATATTACAAAAAGCTGTATCTTAATGGTGCAGCTTTTTAGCAATTTTTATTGTTAAAAAAATAACAATAATTTTCTTCTGATAAAGAAAACTTTAAAAAAGATTGATAAAATATTAACAAACCTATTGACTTTGCATATTGTATATTATATAATGGTGATTAAATTCAGGGAAATTGAATCCCGATACGGAGGTTTTTATATTATGTCAAGAGTTTACAATTTTAGCGCAGGTCCATCGATGCTACCTGAAGATGTACTTAAAACTGCAGCAGACGAAATGATGGAGTATGGCACTACCGGTCAATCTGTTATGGAAATGTCGCACCGTTCTAAAGAATATCAGGCAATTTTTGATGAGGCAGAAGCAAATTTGCGCGAGATAATGAATATACCTAATAATTATAAGGTGTTGTTTTTACAGGGCGGCGCATCAACTCAGTTTGCAATGATTCCGCTTAACCTTATGAATAGAAACAAAAAGGCTGATTACATTATTACCGGTCAGTGGGCGAATAAGGCTTATAAAGAAGCTGCTCGTTATGGTGCTGCACGCGCAGTAGCTTCATCTGCTGATAAAACATATTCTTATATTCCTAAAACAACTGCGGCTGATTTTGACCCAGAGGCTGACTATGTTCACATTTGTATGAATAATACAATTTACGGTACAAAATATCATGAATTGCCCGACACAGGCGATGTTCCGCTTGTTGCCGACATATCAAGCTGCATTTTATCAGAACCGATTGATGTTACAAAGTTCGGTATGCTTTATGCAGGCGCACAGAAGAATGTTGCACCTGCAGGTGTTACTATTGTAATTATCCGTGAAGATTTAATTGGCAACGCTATGGATATTACTCCTACAATGCTTAACTACTCAACCCACGCTGAAAATGGCTCTATGTTTAATACACCGCCATGCTATGCAATTTATATTGCAGGACTCACTTTTAAGTGGATAAAGAAGATGGGCGGACTTGAAGCAATTAAAGAAATCAATGTTAAAAAAGCAAATATACTTTATGATTTTCTTGATAACAGCAAATTGTTTAAGGGTACAGTGGTGCCTGAAGACCGTTCAATTATGAATGTACCTTTTGTAACAGGTAATGATGAGCTCGACGCTAAATTTGTAGCCGAAGCAAAGGCTGCTGGTTTTGTTAATATTAAAGGTCACAGAAGTGTTGGCGGTATGCGCGCATCTATCTATAATGCAATGCCTATTGAAGGCGTAGAAAAACTCGTTGAGTTTATGAAAAAGTTTGAAGAGGAGAACGCGTAATGTATAAGATTAAAACCTATAATAAAATCTCTAAAGTAGGCTTAGGGGTTTTTGATGACAAATACACAGTAGGCGATGAGGTAGAAAATGCCGACGGTGCGATTGTGCGCTCTGCCGCGCTTCACGATACCGAGTTTCCTGCAACATTAAAGGCAATTGCCCGTGCAGGTGCAGGTACCAATAATATACCTATTG